>JANNDA010001187.1:0-5555 GCA_031387195.1 Planctomyces sp.
ACGGCGTGAAACCACACGCCAGCGCAAAACGCAGCCGCGTCGAATCCGCCGCGCGGGCATTGATGATTCGCAATGCTTCCACAAGTGTCACAACAAGCTCCTGACGATCGCGCAAAGGGGCGGGCTTTTAGGACGGTTTGCCGACGAGGGTCAAGATCAGCGATCGTGACTCTGGCCTGTCGGGCGCACGACGCACTCTGCGCGGTAGGGTGGGACAAGCCGCTTCGGTGCCGGCCCACCAAACTTATTCAAAAGGAAATCCACGTCCCCGCCCGCAAAGCGTTGAGCATCTTTCGTCCAATTGATGGTGGGCCGGCGGTCGAAGCGACCTTGTCCCACCCTACAATCCCAGGCCACACCGAAAAAACGCCAAGTGCGTCGTGCGTCCGCGTTGTCAGGTACGAGAAAATCGCTCTAGTGCCAAAAGCTTCGCACGGACTAGATTCCAAAACGAAAGAGTGGGAGCACTCTGTCCTCAGTGCGGACACATCAGGAGATGAAATCATCGTGCTTGCGCCCCTTGAAAACCGTGCGACCGAAACCGAACGTCCCCTCCGAGTTTTGTATGTCATGGGAGCAGGCCGCAGCGGTTCAACTCTGCTGGATACGGTGCTCGCGAGTCATCCTGACGCAGTCGGCAGCGGTGAATTAGGGAACCTGCACAGCGCCGCATGGTCGTCGAATGAAATCTGCGCGTGCGGACAACTCGGCAAAGATTGCGACTTTTGGACGCGAGTCCGTTCTGCTTGGTTGCGTCGCGCACCCGGTGCGACGGTCGAGAGTCATATCGCATTGCAAAGGCGGTTTGAGTTTCCGCATTGGTTCGGCTTGATCCAGTTTGTCCGTCTCGCGCGGCAAAAGTTTTTGCCGACGGCGGACTTTCAAACCTATCTGAGCCAGACCGAAGCGTTGTATCAGGCCATCGCAGAAGTGAGCGGTCGGTCCATCATCGTCGATTCGTCCAAGACACCCATTCGTGCGGCCGTGTTGTCGCGAATTCGTGGCCTCGATCTGCGACTGGTGCATTTGGTACGCGATGCGCGAGCCGTCGCGTGGTCACGGCAGAAAACTTTTGCGGCAGATCAAAAAGCGGGCGTCCAAACAGCCAGCAAGCCTCGGCCCATCTGGTACTCCACCTGTTATTGGGCACTCATCAATTTGTTGTCGATGCTCGTGCGCCTGTTTCACCGCAAACAATCTCTGCGGTTGAGGTACGAAGATTTCGTCACTGAACCGCAGCGTGAATTGGAACGGCTCGGCGTACTGTGTGGATTAGATTTCTCGGCCACTGCGAAAAGTCTGTTAAACGGTGATCCGATTCGCGTCGAGCATCCCATTGCCGGCAACCGCATGAGGATGAGCGGTTCGGTTCGGCTCCAACCCGACTGGGAGTGGCGGGACCGTTTGCCAGCTCGGGCACAAATCATCTGCTGGCTCTGCACAGGCTGGATGCTGCTGCTCTACGGCTACAAGCGTAACCGCCGTGCGCCGTTGACCGAGGATGCCAGCTTGCAACCAGCAAACGCGACTCGGCCAGTTTGAGAGGCGATCCGAAAAGAGAAGATGAAACCCGAACAAATCTTTTCGGATTGCCTTTGGATGCGATTAGCCCCGAAACAAGCGGTGTTCTCAAACCCCACCGAGCTTGTCTCGATGGTTTGAGGCTTTTGCACTACGCGGTGTTTCGCTCGAAATCTCAATCTGCGTAGTGCGGAAGCCCTATTCCACCGAGGCAAGCTCGGTGGGGTCGCTTCGCCTCACCGCTCCCAGGATTTCAGCTCACCCAACAGGCGCAGCATCTCGTTCCGCTTCCGTTCAAACAGGCCGAATAGCGTCAGCACACCCAAGCCCAGACCGATGCCGAACGCCCACCACGGCCACGTGTGATTGATCGCGTCCGCCGCGTGCCACACCATGCTGACCATCGACAGCAACAAGAACGACGCGCCGAGATACAAGAACGATCGCACGCGCAACATGATCCCGGCCAGCACGCCACCGACCGACAGCACCATCAGCACCACCGGCAACCAAAAGCTTTCGGCAATGCCCGTCAGAAACATCTCGCCCGCCGAGCTGACGTAAATCAGCGTGATCGCTGGATACCGAATGGCAGCCAGTTGAGCCTCCGTTAGTCGCCGCCGATTCCACTGCGCCGCCGCCAACACCGAGACCGCTGGCGGAATCAGCCACACTTGCGGGCGGACCAATAACTCGAAGCCATACTCCGACCACAACGACCACAATCCCGCGTTCCCGGCCAAGGCGGCTCCCAGCACATACCAGAACGATCGCCGCCGCAGGTTCAGCCACACATACGCCAAACCTGCCACGAACAGCACTGTCGAGTAATGCGTTCGCGACGTCGCCACCCAAAACCCCAGCGCGGGAATCAACGGCAACAACGCCGCCGAGTTCTGCAACGGCTCCGACAGAACCTTCAATCCGGCCCGCTGACACAACTCGCTCGCCCCGACTCCCGCGAACGCAATCGCCATCACGACCAACGGCCAATACGGCTGCAAGTACCCGCGGAATAACTCCGGCATCGACAGATACAGATGCAGAAACAGCAACGCGATCACGACCTCGGCGGCGTAGACGCAGAATTGCGGGGTGAAGAAGGATGCGGGCGAAGCGATTGAACCTTGAGAATTGGAAATTGAGGATTGGAAATTGGAAATTGGAGATTCTGAATCTGAGATTTGAGATTTCGGATCTGAGATTTCAAATTTGCCATCCCTCAACGCGATCGCCAACAACGCCGCGGCCAATCCCACCAACGCCACTGCCACCAGCGCGATTTGCGGTCCCGTAATCGGACAGCCGTTGATCGGGTCGAACCACCATGCTTCTTGCAGCAACACTGCCGTCAGCGCCAAGCCCGCTGCCGAGCCAATCTCGATCGCGCCGCGCGTGACCGCTCGCCGCCAATCGCTCGCTGCCGGAATCAGTCGTGAGACCAACACGCTCAACACGAACACCGTCGCACCCAACGCTTCGAGTGCGCGGATCGAACGCTGCAACCAAAAGTCGAATCGCGGTTGAGGTTCCATCCAAGCCCACAAGAACTCCACCACCGTCACCGCAACCAGCCAGAGCGAAGCCTGCTGAAACAATTCTCGCCGTCCCGAACAGGCCATCGCCGCCAAGCCCGGCACGAGCAACGCCACGCTGGCGACACTCGCCATTCGCAACGATGTCGGTGCGAACGACAACACGGCGATGCAGGCGAGACCACTCGCGATAAGTGCCCACGCCATTTGCAAATTCGTCAGCCAACCTTCGGCCCCATCGAGCCGCTGTCGCCAACTGGCCGTGAGCGGAATGGCGCTAGCCACCGGTGTGGCGTCGGCGACATCACTCGCCTCAAAACCGGCGGCTAGCGCCTTGCCGCTCACTTGCAGATTATCCGTCGTTATTCTCAGCCAGTACGACAAAGCCCACCACGCGGCACCGACCAACGCCACATCTGCCGCGATCAAGCCAATCACCCAAACCGACCAACGCTCCGACATCGGCAACGCACGCGATTCGAACACCAACAACAGCCCCAGCCAGACGGAGCCATAAATCCCCGCGACCGTCGTCTTTGAAAACCGGTCCCACGCCGACAATGCAAACGTCGCCGCCACACCGAACCACAGCAGTCCGCCGGCCACCGGATGCACGTCCCAAAACATCTCGCGAGTATCACGCAGACCCCGATGCCCCGCATGAACCAACAAGGCTCCCAAGACAAAGATCAGTGCCGAACCCAACACCACTCGCGCTCCCTGCCGACAGGCCGAGACTTTGCTCACCGGATCAAACCGCTCCCCGCGCCGATGTTGCCACCACACTTCAACAACTTGCCACACCAAAGCCGCCAGCGCGAAAGCGACCAACCCCGCCTCCCACCACGTCACCAACTCCGGCTTCTCACGCCGCAACCAACCACCGACCTCCGGACGCCAAGCCATCACAGTCGCCACCATCACACTGACCATCGAAGCCGCTACGCGCTGCTGTGACCGAGTGACAATCGCCAAACCTGCCAGACATGCTGCAATGACCGACATGCCGCTGACAGGCCACACGACCGACTGGAACGTGACGAACTCACGCAGGCACAACAGTGCCACGCCAACCAACGTGATCTCAGCCCAGCGAACGGCGATTCCCTGTTCCGGTGTCGCAGGCCATGCGGCGGCAACGGTCGCCTCTTTCCGGCGTTGCCAAGCCGCTTGAAAAACGGCAAGGAGCGTCCACGCGACGGCCGCGACTAGCCAGCCAACAATCCAGCCATGAAAAACGCGCCAGCCTTCATCCGCATTCATCGCTGACGGACCAGCGGTCGCGGCAGCAATCGTGACCACCCAACACAACGAAGCCACTCCGATGACGTTGCTGATACGCGACCAACACCGCTCGGCCCAGCAACCCGACAGAATCAGCAGCATCCAGCCGAGATGTCCCGGTGCAGCTCCGAAGGCATTCAGAACTGCGTGATCCTGATGCGCGGGATTGATCAGCAGCAACACCGCGACGAACAGACTGACCACGCACGCGCTGCCCCAACTCCAGACTTGTTGCCACAGCCAAGGAGTCACAGACGCACGCAACAAACCTGGTCCGAAGAGCGACGGAGTCAACGGTCCCACTTGATCTCGCCACACAATCCAACCCAGCGAGCACAGTGCCACACCAACCGTCGTCCATTGCCAATACATCGCCACCATGCGTGTCTCGATTGAGACCGGATGAGTCCACAAACCGACGAACGCGGTCAGCACAACCGTCAGGCAGATCACATGCGAAGCGGCGAACATCTGCGTTGCCGACTTCTCCCGCTGAGCAGTCCTCAGCAACCATCCGGACCACAGCAGCAACGGCAAGACCAAGATCAACGTCATCGGCCAATCTGCTTGAGACTTCTCTAGCAGGTCCGTGAATCGCGACCAGCGCATCGCATGGGCTTCGGCATTCCCGACGACCAGCAGCAAAACGGGAACGAGACAGAGCCAGTCGATCACGCCGTGCAGACTGCGTGAGGAGGATTGCTTTGTTCTTCGCTGAAAAGCTGGGTTGAACCGTGCGTCCCACTCACAAACAGACCGAACACAACCGTGTGCGAACAATCCACCGAGCGTCAGCCACAAGATCAACGCATCCATCACATCGAGCTGTTCGGTCACTCGGACCACGTACAACATCAGGCCGCTGACAGCCGCAACAATCAGACAGGCCAATGAGCGGACTCGACGCCGCTCGCAAGCAGCACCGCAAATCGCCGCCAGAACCAAAGTCGATACGGCCCACCACGACGTTGGCGCGAAGTAAGGTCGCGTGATGGAAGTCAGAATCGCGGACGTTCCAAAGTCTGCGTCCATCAGCCGAGGCCATGCCGCTTCCGGTACGGCAATCATCAATATCGCAAACACAAACGTCAGCGAGGCCGCGAGCCACGGAAAGTGGACGATCGCCGACACGCGATTCCGGCGTGGGTCGCCTCGCCACCTGGGAAACAACCAGTAACGAGTGATCTCTTCCAACGCCCAGCTCGCACCGCCGAC
>JANNDA010001245.1:0-2625 GCA_031387195.1 Planctomyces sp.
CTCGGCGGTAAGCCGACCGTTCGCGTGGTGTTTGTCGTAGTTCTGCAAGGCTCCTTCCATCGTCGCTTCGCCGACGGCCATATTGATCATGCGGTGCTTCAGGACATTCGGGCCGAGCCAGCCTTCGATCACTTTGGGATCAATCGAGGTCTGTCCGGCAGTCACCGCAGCGGCACAGACACGCGTGGATTCGCGCAGGACTGGGTCGGTCGCCTTGGTATCTGCGAGATCGTCATGCAACAGCAACCACATCGAAGTGCAGGCTCCGGCGCTGCCGCCGGTCAAGGCAATGTGTTTTGTGTCGATGTTCCAATCTGTGGCCTTCGTGCGGATGAATTGAATCGCGCGTGCCGCGTCGTGGACGGGAGCTGGTAACGGAGCTTCGCCGGTGAGCCGGTAGCCAATCGATGCACAAGAAATCCCTTTGTCGAGATACGGCTGCAAGTTGGCTGCGCTCTGTTTCTTATCTCCCGCGACCCAGCCACCACCGTGAATGAAGACCAACAACGGACGCGGCCCATTTCCATCGGCCTTCCAAAAGTCGATCTTATTTCGTTCGTGCGGCCCGTAAGAAACCTCGGCCTGCGTGGGAGGCAATCGCTTCGGTTCTTTCGGCGGATCAGCCGCGAGCAACGAGCCTGACGCAACTGCGAGACAACACAAAACTACCCAGAATGATTTCATGTGATCGCTCCTGAAGTCTGTTGAAAAGCCGAATGACTCGACCGCACGATAACTAACTGTGGCCGATACTACCTCTCTGACCGCCGGACACGCCAACCAACCCGCAGCGCTAGCGAGGGCTAACGCTCCTGGTTACTTTTCCACAAACGGCGAATGACCAACGCCGCCAACAACGGGATTGCTCCCGAAGCGACGATCGCGACCGGAAACGCATTTGAGCCTTGGAAGTACGCACCACAAGCCGCATAGGTCAACGCGAGCAAAGCATTGCTGATCAGCATCGGCGGCAGGAACTGTCGCCAACTCAAACGCCCCGCACCAAGCATCAGCACGCACGCTTCGGCCAAGATCGGCAACGCGCGCGTCACAACCAACGCCATTGAGCCGTGCCGCAGGGTGAACTGCCTCATCCGCGCGACATCCGCCGATTCACTGAATCGCCGAGCGACCGCTTCACCAAACAGCCGCGCCAAACCAAATCCGCCCAACGCCCCCAGCGACAGTCCTGTCCAAGCAGCGACCGTTCCCCACCAAACACCGAGCACCCCGCCGGCATACGTGATCACGGCACTCGACGGCACGGGCAAAAACATGTCCGCCGCCAACAAGCCCACGATCCACATGGCCGCGATGCCGAGCGACGACGGCTCATGCAACGCTTGCAACAGACTCTGCTCGAACGACTCCCCCAGCCACAAAAATGGGACGATGGGAATCGCAAACAACACCGTCAAAAACAGAGCGGCTCGCAACGCGGATTTCATAAGACTCAACCGCCAAACGCACCGTACTGACGAATGCCGCGAGCCAACGTGTAGCGACAGAGCACAAACAGCACGACGACCCACACGGACTCAAGCGCCAGCTCCAGCAATAACTCCTCGTGCGTGTACTTGCCCAACATAATCGCCGCCGGCACGTAGGCCAGATATTGAAACGGCAGATATCGAAAGCAACGCCCGAACGCTCCCAGCCAATCCAGCGGAATCATGTGGCCGGACAAAAAGTAGTTGAACATCATGTAGATGAAGAGCAGCGAGCTGACCTCCAAAAACCAAAACGAGATCAACCCAATCCACGCTTCCAACAAAAAGCCGACGAGGAAGCTCAACAACAGCGACACCACAAACCCTGCGATCGTGAATGCATCCGGCAAGCCATCGAAATAGTCTCGGCACAGCCAGAAGACCAACGCGAACGGCCCAATTGCCACAATGTAATAGACCACTTTGTGAGCCACTCGGTGCCAGAACAGATAACCCAACATGTCGATCGGCTGAGTGAGATATTTTTTGACGGTCCCGTCACGCACCTCGCGAGCAATCCCGCTGGCCAGCCCCGGCATACTCGAAAACGCGCGGGCGATCATCGCCAGCAAGAAGTACGCCACCATGTTCGCGTAGCTGTAGCCGTTCATCCGAGCAGACTCGTGCGCCGTTCCGACCGCGTAGATCGCGCTCCACAGAAAAATATTGGTCACGATTGGCATGAATCGCACCAACGTCGCAAACGCGAAGTCCCCGCGATACACGAATCGCTCTTCCAAGCAGGTCTTCAGAATGACCCAATGAACGCGCCAAGACATAGCTGCCCACTAACCCGAAGCGTCAGCGAGGGCGGACGCTTCCAAAGATACTGCTCCTCACATCGCCGCAAAGTTCGCCAGCAACTGCAATCCGTGCTTCTGACTTTTCTCAGGATGAAACTGAGTCGCCCATAAATTGTCTCGACCAACCGCCGCCACGAACTTTCCGCCGTGATCGCTTTCGGCAATCACCACACTGCGATCGTTCGGCACCACGTGATAGCTGTGGACGAAATAGAAATGCGCGTCACGCGGAATCGAATTGAGCAGAGGCGGATCGCCGACGATCGCCAGTTGATTCCAGCCCATGTGCGGAATCTTTAAATCCGGCTGATCCTGAAACCGCACCACCTTAC
>JANNDA010001251.1:0-7819 GCA_031387195.1 Planctomyces sp.
GCAAAACGCAGACGGCAGTTGGGAGGTTCCCAGCGGCACCGCTGAGAATGCAGGTGTCGTTGGCCCCAACAATATCTACTGGACCGGCATGGCCTCGCTCATTCTTGAGGTCTATATGCACTTCCTGCCGGCGTATCAGAGATAGTGAGATCTGACGCAACGGTGAGGAGCATCGAGCATGATGCCGATCCTCACGATCTGATCTCTATGATGCATGCCCAGCGGCGAGGCTCAAAAAAAGCGACCCGGCCTAATGGTAAGCCGGGTCGCGGGATTCAATTTCAGACGTCGTTCAATGGCATTCTTAGCCAGCGAAGAACGGGTGCTTGGAAGCAGCCTTCTTGGCCAGCATCTCATCGACGGACGGCTCATTCTTCATGGCGCGTGCGATCGACAGCATGACGGCTTCGTAGTTGTATTGGAAAATCTTCTGATCGTCGGCGGCAAGCCAGTGAATGAAGACGCCGCACACGATGACCAAATTCTCGGCTTGGTCCTTCGGAATGATTCCCTGCTCGACACTGTCGGCGACAGCGCGAGCGACGGCGACTTGAGCCGGGCCAAACATGTGGACCGCTTGCTTGGCACCCTTGATCGTGACCTTGGTGATCATGACGGTGGCCGGCTTGACGGCCAGGTTCGGGGCGAGCACGGCCAGCAGGTTGCTGTGACCGGCACTCTGTCGCGACAGGGCATTGGCAAACGCGACACCGACGGGGCCGTCCTTGTCGCCGATCAACAGATCGATGTGAGCCACTTCATTACCTTCGCCGCACAGAGCTTCGCCGACGTACATCGACATTGTTGCAACTCCTAACTGAGTGATGAGTACGGGGCCGAAATGTGCTCAAACCAACGAGTCAGGCACCGATCCCCAGGATTTCCATAACGATTCGTCCGGGATTTGCCGCCGGACTTGGCGAGGAAACGGGCGATGGTGTATCAACTTGCAGAACGCTTCGCCAGCGAGCCGGATTGCCTCCGCGGACCAAATTCATGACCTCTTTACCTCGTTTGCTGTTGATTCTGGGAGGCAGCACGCGCGCAGCGGCGGCCAGTGCCGTGCGCGCGGGGTTTCGAGCGATCTGCGCCGATCGGTTTGGTGACGAAGACCTGCGTCGCCTCGCGACCGTACTGCCAGTTCGCGATTACCCGCACGGGTTGCTGGCGGCGGTGGATTCGCTGCCACCGACTCCGTGGCTTTACGTCGGGGCGATTGAGAATGAACCGGAATTGATCGAAGCGATCAGCCGCCGACATCCGTTGTTGGGGAACCCGCCGGAAGTACTGCAACGAGTCCGCGACCCTTTTTGGCTGTCGCGGACGTTACGAATCCAAGAGCTTCCGGCGTTGAGGTCTGTCCCTGAAAACGAACTTCCGCCATCGCAGGACGGTTGGTTGATCAAACCCGTGCAGAGCGGCGGGGGCGTCGGTATTCGTCTCTGGAACGGAGTGCGTCGAGAGTCTGAACACGGCGTGTATTTCCAAGAGCAGCGGGCGGGCAGGCCAATCTCCGCATTGTTCATTGCGTCGTCGAGTGGCGTGCGAAACGTTGGCGTGTGCGAGCAGTTGATTGGTCAGTCTGCCGGAGCACCGATGGAATTCGGATACGCAGGCTCGATCGGGCCGATCGACGTGAACCGCAACACATTGGAACTGATTGAACAGATCGGAGCGGTGCTAGCGAAAGAGGCTGGACTGCGCGGTCTGTTCGGTTGCGACTTCATTCTCACAGACGACGTCCCGTGGCTGACGGAGGTCAACCCGCGATACACCGCCTCAGTCGAAGTTCTGGAGCGGGCGACAAACTGGCCATTGCTCAAGTGGCATGTGATGGCGTGTCATGGCGAACAATTCGAGGCTGATCTGCCGTTCGAAGGCGACGATCCACAAACCGCCACGCCGACCTCGCCAAGAACGATTGTGGGAAAACGTATCGTCTTCGCCACAACCGATGTGCTCGCCCCTGATTTGGAAAAATTGATGGCTGAAGTACCTGGCCGCTCGGCGTGGCGAACGATCGACCAAGAACCTTGGCTCGCCGACATTCCCGCTCCGAACAGTCTGATCTTGGCTGGCTGGCCGATTTGCACGGTGTTCGCTCAAGCGGCCAGCGTGCTGGACTGCCGAGACTTATTGGAGCGTCGAGCAAACGCGATTAACGACGAGCTGGACGCTGTTCTCAAACAACCGCAGCGGCACTATAAGGCCGCCCGAAATTGATCAGCGTCACACAACAGGGATGGTTGGAGATCGACATGCCACAACGGATTTTGAGCATTTCTGGTTTACGCGGTGTCATCGGTGACGGGCTCGATCCGCAGTATCTGACCGAGTTCGCGATGGCACTGGGCACGATGGCCGAAGGGGGCGCGGTCGTGCTGTCGCGCGATGGACGATCGACCGGTGAGATGGTGCGTCATGCGGTGATCTCCGGCTTGATGGCGACGGGCTGCCGAGTGCTCGACGCGGGCATCGCCACGACGCCGACGTGCGGAGTACTGGTGCGGCATCACCACGCGGCGGCAGGATTGCAGATCACGGCGAGCCACAATCCGATTCAGTGGAACGGGCTCAAGCCGTTCTCGCGAGCGGGTGCGGTACTCAATGCGGCTCAGGGAGAAACGCTACTGAGCATCCTCACCACGAAATCATTCAAGCTGGTTGGCTGGGAGAAGCTGGGATCGGTTGAAGTGCTCGACGACGCGGCGGCTCCGCATGTCGATCGAGTGCTATCACTGGTCAACGTCCCGCGCATTCGGCAGCGGCGGTTCAAAGTAGTGCTGGACTGCAATCATGGTTCGGGAGGAGTTGCCTCGCCGAAGTTTCTGCAAGCATTGGGTTGCGACGTGACCGTCTTGGGCGGAACGCCGGATGGTTGCTTTGAGCACATTCCGGAACCGATCGCCGAGAACCTCACCGGATTGTGCGACTCGGTGAAGCGGCTTGGAGCGGATGTCGGCTTTGCGCAAGACCCAGATGCCGACCGGCTAGCGATCGTGGATGAGAACGGCCGGTACATCGGCGAGGAATTGACGCTCGCGTTATGTGCGGACTTCGTGCTAGCGACTCGCAAAGGCCCGTTCGTAGTGAATGGTTCGACCAGTCGAGTCACCGCCGACGTCGCGGCCAGACACGGTTGCCCGTTCTTCCGCTCCTACGTCGGCGAGGCGAACGTCGTGACGAAGATGAACGAAGTCGGCGCGGTCTTCGGTGGTGAAGGAAACGGCGGCGTGATCGATCCGCAAGTCGGCTTCGTGCGAGACAGTTTCGCCTCGATGGCTTACGTGCTCAACGGTTTGGTCGATCCGCAACAGCGCCTGTCTCAATGGGCCGATTCGCTGCCGCAATACACGATCATCAAAGACAAGTTGGAATGCCCGCGTGAACGAGTCGGTTTAGCCTGCTCGGCCTTGAAATCCGCCTTCAACGACGCGACCGCTCATGAAGGAGACGGCTTGCGTCTGGACTGGCCCACCCGCTGGGTCCAAGTCCGCGCCAGCAACACCGAACCGATCCTCCGCATCATCGCCGAAGCCCCGTCGAGCGAAACGGCAAAAAGCCTTTGTTCGCAAGCGGTGGAGATTGTGAAACAAGCCGTGCGATAGCCGAAATCGTGTGACCGTGCCTTTCGCGGACGAACGCCACACCGGGTACGACAGCCCACAGCTCATGCTTCGGAACATTTTCGGCCTGACGCTTCCGCCACGAACGAGGGCAGGAATCTCAGGAAGAAACTGGCAACGTGCTCGGTCGTATCGACTCGCACCCATTGGCAAGTGAATTTGAAACGGATGCTGCCGTAGGCGTGGTCGGGATTCGGGGCTGAGTACAACGACTCGCGGGTATTGCACAGATGCAGACAGGCCCACGCGGTTCGGACCAGCGTTTGGAAATACCGCTGCTGCCGAGCCTTGTCACCGACTTGCACCGCGAGCAGATACGCGGCGGTCAGCCCTTCCGCTCGCGCTCCGTTCGGGTAAGGGTGATCGCCGTAGTGATAAAAGTACGAGCCGATGTCATCGGGAAACAACGAGTTCTGCGGCGTGTATTGATGCGCACACATGGCGTCAGCGTCGTTGAAGACGAACTGCAAATACTCGCCGCGTTGAAATTCAGGGAACTCGAACAACTCGTGAATGCCCATCATCAGCCACGAATCAGACGGCAGCGGAGCGAAATGCTGCGGGTACTTTTTCGGTCGCTCGAAAATCAAAAACCGCAACGCGCGATGCAGCTTCTCGGTGATCAACTCGCGCTCGGCCTCCGAACGGCAGACATGCTGGAGATATCCCGCCAGTCCGACGATCGCCTCGCCCGGATAGTAAAACGAAAACAACCGCGGGTTGTCGGCGAGCGTCACCTTCCGATCCAAGTACGTGTGGTAGTACCGGAACTCAGCCCCAACACCGATTTCACAAACGTATCACCCGGCAAGAAGTACCGAGTTTGTGAGCCACCAATGATCCGCAATCCATCCACGCCAAACTCGAACCGATCCGCCCCCAACGAGTTCTCGCTCAGCGTTTCAAACTCGACCGGCTGAGGCCCGTCGCAAATCACATCCACTTGGAGCCGCACGCTCGCTGCTGACCATGGTTCAAATTCCGCAAATCGAGGATGCGACTGGAGCCCATTGACGACAGCGTCGATCGTTTCAGGCCCACTCGATTGTCGGCGTCGCACGACCAGGAGCCGTTGGCCTCCCGGGCGATAAAGCGCGACCGCCAGTCCCCACAACGCGGAATGAACACGCTCTCCATCGGACTGCGTTGAACCCGATTTTGCAGCACCAATGAGTCGCTTCCACACCAATTCACAGACACTACTCGACTGCGGGGCGGCTAGTTTATCGAAGGTAATCAAAGTCATTTGACGGTTGCACCAGCTTTTGATCGCCCTTGTGGCACCCGAAGATTTTTCATTTGAGTCGCGAGAAACGGCATGCTGGATCGAGCCATTTTGCCGCCACTGTGATCAATGTTAGGCACGATGACGCAGGTGACTTTGCCGGTGCGACCATTCTCTTTCGCATAGGCATTCATGGCCTTTTGCCAAGCCTGAGCACGGGCCACATACGTGTCGCCGCCCTGGCTTGGATAATGCTTCATCGCTTCCACATCGAGCGCTCCCGCCGTCACGAGCAGTGGGAGTTCCGAAGCGGCAAGAAAACTTTCGGGGTTCGGCTGCACGTCCGCGACTTGATCTTCCGACTCGCCGGGCCACCGTTTGACAGACTTGCGGGGCTTCATACCTCTGGGCCAATTATCTTCCATCGTCGGAAAGGGAAGGTACGCCGCCGCGCTGATCACCGCAGAATGCACGCGTTGCGGATGCCGCACAACATAGTGCGACACAAACTGCCCCCCATAGGCACCAACTTAAGGAATTGCTGCCATCGGTCGTGGCACGACTTGGAGGTCTGCGGCGACTGGCGATGGCGAATTGAATTCGATCTCAGAGCGAAATTGGCCTTGATTCGTAGTTAATTTCCTTAAGTTGGTGCGTATGAGTGCGACACAAACTGCCCCCCAGCCGAGTGGCCCCACAAGAAAAAGCGACCATCGAATTGCTGATTCACTTTCTTCAGATCATCAATCACTTCGTGCAGGAACTCATCTGCACCGACATGACGGCCATAAAGTCCACGATAACCCCAACCGTGAGGGCAACCGTTGCCTCCACCATAGTTCTCGTTATCGAAAGCAGGTGCCACCAGAACTGCACCGGTCGTATTCGAGAAATCAGTCCACACCTTGAGAAATCCCAACGCCGACGTTTCGCCAGTCTGGCCCTCGGTCAACATTCCGTGGCAGATCACCAGAACCGCCGATGTCGGCTTCGCCGTGCGGGGCATGTACTGCCAATACTTTCCATGTTCGACAGCACCAAGAACCGGCTCCCCAATGGGTTGACGCACTCCCTGTGCTTGGCATTGCACGCCGAACAGGAGCACAATTGTCAGAAACGAAATTGTCAAACGGCAATGTCGAATTGTCCCGGAATTGAGCATGAGTACGATCTCCCAAAACTATAGGATTGAACCTGACTCCGTTTGTCATGCGTCCGCTTGTTGTGCATTGATTTGCCAGATTTTCAGATGATCCCTTCGCTGCGATGCAGCACGAGTCCTAGTGCTGTGGCGACGTCGCGAAGATGCCACAGTCCAAGGCTTTTGTCAGCGTAACGACCAGTTCCTTCCGTGCATTGTTCGACGATCAGCGTCACCGGCGGCGGAAGCGAGAACGGTGGTGCCTGCAGATTGAGCGGCCGCCATTTTCCCACCGCAATGTCGGGCGTGGTGCGGCGTCCGGGGAATGTTGTCGTCAAGAGCCATTGAGAACCGCTGCGGCACAGATTCTCCAGTGCGTTGCGAATCTCAGCGTTGGGCAGATGAACCAGACAGTCACGGCAGAGAATCAGGTCAACGCTTGGAATCCGATCAGAGAGAATGTCGAGACAAATGAAACAGACGCGTTCCGATCCAACGAGGTGTTGATTTCGCTCGACAATCTCTCTGACAACATCCGCACCGAGATACTTGGTTTTGTCCTCCAGCGGCATATACCGCATCCAGTGGAAGTCTCCGCAAGGCAGGTCCAAGAGGCTTGTCACTCCTAACTCCGCGAACAGAATTGGCAACATCCAGCGCAGGCTCTGCGTCTGCAAAAGCGTCGAGCCACGACCGGATACTGTTTCGGTACTTCCCCATTTGTTCTCACGGAAGTAACGGCCAAACGTGTCGGAGACGTCGCTGCATTGATTGTTAGAACCGGAAGGCAGTTCCTCGTGCTGAATCAAAGTCTCAGCATCGCTGGGCGGAGAATCTTTGATCGTCAGACTCAACACGCGGCATGCCTCGTCGAGAGCCCGCGATTGCTCTGTGGTTAGTACCTCACGAAGATTTTGCGGCAAGGCCAAGGAAATAGTTCCGTCCTGCCAATCGAACCAAATGGGAAGAGTGTGATCAAGGCCCATTCGTGTCACGACGGTGTGGCACATTTGCAGAAATTGCCCGATAGGTTGGAGTGACCTGGCGCTGTGGCTGAGGCACCATCACGTCGCGGATTAACAAAGCCCATTTTTGTGCAACGCCGTCCGAGGCGAAGCGTTGGGCAGAACGCCGGGCGCTTGCGTACATTCGTTTGTACAGTACATGGTTATTCAGGAGTGTGATGATCCGTTCCGCAAGCAGTTCCTCATTCCCAAACGGCACGATAAATCCGGTCTCGCCATGCTCAATGAGTTCGGACGGTCCATAATTGACGTCAAACGCCACGACGGGGCACCCGTGATAGAGACTTTCAATCACCACTAGCGATAACCAGCCAAGTGTCAGTCAAAGGTAGTCACCCGCGTGTCAGTCAACGGTAGTCAGTGGTAGAAGGAGATTCTTTCAAGGGCAATGAAGATGGTTCAAAAAGTTTGTGGAGGATTGTCGTCGCGGAATGGTGTCGCGGGTTCGTCTCGGTTCGTCGATGCGTGCGGTGGCGAAGGCTTGTGGTGTGAGCCTACGAACGGTGCAGGTTTGGATGGCGCGTGCGGGCGACGAGCGGCTGGATCGCGTGGATTGGAGCGATCGTTCGCGCGGTGGGCGCCGCACAGGCCACTCCGTCGTCGGTCGAAGACGTGATCTTGAAAGTCCGTCGCCAGTTGCAAACGATCAGCGCACTGGGCGAGTTTGGAGCCGCGGCGATTCAGTGCGAGTTGGTCGAACATCTGCGGAAGTTTCCGCTGAAGAAGATCCCCTCGTTGCGGACGATCGGTCGCATCTTGGCGAGACGCGGCGCGCTGGACGGTCGGCGGCGTGTCCGTCGGC
>JANNDA010001254.1:0-6396 GCA_031387195.1 Planctomyces sp.
CCTGGTCGGTGGAGCGGTGACTGGAAGTTGGAACCGCGTGACTGCACAGCGTTCAATCATCGCTCCACCGACCAGGGTCGGCGGGGGCGGGCAATACCTCCGAGTTTCAGTTTTAGCTGCCAATCATCGCTCCACTGACACGGGGTCAGTGGGGGCGAGTTCGTCATACCTGGAATTCGTGAGTGCCAGAAGTTTTGAAGTAGGACGGCGAAAAGTTCACAGCCTCTCTGTGACAGCCACTGTTTGGATTGGATTGGACTGTCCCGGCTGGAGGGATAGGGTAATTATCTGAGAAGATGGATAAGTTATTCTTGATTTCTTAGATAAGAATGTTCAGGATGCGGACGATTCACCCAAGCTTCAAGCAACTGCCTCCATTTTGATGGGCTCGGCGATGAAGTCGCCTGTTTGAGAACTTGAAGCAGAGATTGCCCAAAAGATAAAGCCTGTCAGAAGCCAGAAAGTCGTGTTCGATTACGCTGCGTTTTCAGTTCACCCAGGGAGAGAAGATTATGGTCATTCACAGTTCGTTCGAGTCTTGGTTCACCGCATTGTTTACCTCGAAGTCCAAGCGAAGCGTTGCTTCGGCGGCACCGCGAAAACGGACACGACGCGCGAGCGCGCTGGGTGAAACTCTGGAAGACCGCACCGTTCCGGCGGTGTTCAACCCCGTGATCGTCCCAGACACGGCCCTACTCGCTGGTGCGAATTTCAGTCTGCGTGAAGCGGTCATCGCGGCCAACGCGAGTAATGCGAACGACACCATCAACTTGAAGGCCGGTGTCTACCAACTGGGTGGCACCGAAGCACTCAATACCCGCTTAGAAGACGCGGCACTAAGCGGAGACCTGGATCTGACCGATGACTTCCACACGCTCACCATCGTCGGCAAGGGAGCAGGGATCTCGATCATTGATGCTGACCAAATTGACCGAGTGTTTGAGATTTTCCCCAACGTGACTGTCGTCTTTCGCAACCTGACCATCCGAGACGGGAGAGCGACGGACGTTTCCTACTTAGAAGAGGATGCCCCTGAATTTATCGGCTCCTTCGACAACAGTGCGGCTGGCGGCGGAGTTCTGATCAACCGGGCCAACGTGACCTTGGACAACGTCTTGGTCACTTCCAACTTCGCCGATGCGGGCGATGGTGATAATGGCACTCACGGCGATACGAACGGGAATGGCGAGATTGGTGGCTTCGCGTTCGGCGGAGGGATCGCTGCTAATTTGGCAGATGACGTTGTTAGCTCCACGTTGACCCGGAAATACACGCTGACCCTGAAGAATAACGCCGCCGTACGAAACAACACCGCGAACGCTGGCGACGGCGGCAATGGTGTGGATTCGACGGTCGAGGACAGTGATTTCGGCTTCGGTGGTGAGGGTGGTGCGGCCATTGGAGGTGGTCTTGCCGTGGTTGGTGGAACGCTTTCCATCACCGGCGGAACTATCCTGAGTAATGAGGCCAATGGTGGATTCGGTGGCCAAGCGGGTATTGGTGGGACCACTGACGAAGGCGGTCTCGGTGATGGTGCCGACGGCGGCTTTGCACTCGGTGGTGGCCTCTTCGCAGCCGGAACTAACGTGACGATTTCTGTGGCAACGATCTCGAACAACGAGGCCAACGCCGGCACAGGAGCCGACGGTCGGGACGAATTCGGTATCGAAACCTCAGAGGGAGACCCTAGCACCACTGTCGGTTTCGGCGGTGATGGAGGTGCGGCCTCAGGGGGCGGCCTCTTCGTGACCGCGGGAACTCTTTCGCTCACTAATAGCAATATTTCCGGCAACTCAGCCAACGGCGGTATCGGCGGAGAAGGCGGATCTGGTGACGACACCACCACTGGCGGAGAAGGCGGCGATGGTGGCGCGGCTCAAGGTGGCGGATTGTTCGCCGGAGGAGCCGCCGTCACGATTTCTGCAACGACGTTTGCCAACAACTTGGCCAATGGTGGCCTCGGTGGTGACGGTGGCGATCAAGGATCTGATACCGGCGGATTGGGCGGTGACGGGGGCGGCGCTCAAGGTGGTGGCCTGTCTGTGGATGGTGGCTCGTTAGCAATTTCTGCCAGCCAAGTTCGCGGCAACAAAGCCAATGGCGGACAGGGTGGCCAAGGTGGTGACGGTAGCTCATCCGACTCCGGTGGGGATGGTGGAGAAGGCGGCGACGCACAGGGTGGTGGCATTTACGCGGACGTCACAGCCCCCACAATTACCTCCAGTACGATTGCCAGTAACCAGGCCAATGGCGGTATCGGCGGCAGAGGTGGTGCTGGTGGTGATACCGGAGATGAGAGTCTTGAAGGTGGTGATGGTGGATTTGGCGGAAATGGTCAAGGTGGTGGAGCCTACGTAGCTGATGGCACGATGGCACTTTCCTTTTCGACACTGTCTGGAAACGTCGCTCAAGGCGGTCGTGGTGGGGATGGCGGCAACGGCGGCACAAACACCAGCGACAGCGACAGCCTAACTGGTGGTGCTGGCGGATTCGGTGGTGATGGACAGGGCGGCGGACTGTATGTGGCGACTTTCGCAACCGTTGTCGTGAGCAACTCAACCCTCTCCACCAACCAAGCCCTTGGTGGGAATGGCGGGACCGGTGGAAATGGTGGCCTGGGTGCTGAGGGCGATTCCCCGTCCGACCTTACTGGTGGGACCGGCGGCTTGGGCGGTGACGGCCAAGGTGGTGGAGCTTATGTAGACACCGGCTCGCAAACCTTGACCCTGATGAACTCCACCGTTTCCGGAAACGTCGCTCAAGGTGGTAACGGCGGCGACGGCGGTAATGGCGGCTTTGGGAGCAGTGAGGGCGACACCACAAACGGCGACGGCGGCGATAGCGGTGAAGGGGGCCAAGGACAGGGAGGTGGACTGTATAGCAATCACGGTTCGCTCAACGTCTACAACTCGACGGTGGCCAGTAACCGAGCCAATGCCAGCGATGGTGGCAACGGCGGTGAAGGGGTTGGCGAAGGGAGCGACGGTCTCAACCGTAATGGCGGTGGCGGTGAAGGGGGTGGCGTGTATGTCGATGGCGGAAACGTCACCGCCGTGAGTTCGATCTTCGCTGACAACGTCGCCGAAGTAGGAGAGGAACTAGATCCTTTCTTTGATTCAAGTCCGGATATCTTCGGCTTCTTCGGTGAAGGCGACACCTTTGAGCATAATTTGCTCGAAGACAATCGTGGTACGAACTTGGTTCGCACCGTCGAAACTTTGGCCGATTTGGATGCCATCGTGGCTGATGAGAATGGGAACATCATCGGTGGCTTCGATACCGTTGGAGGAGTCACGGTTGATCCGATTCTCGGCCCATTGCAGAACAACGGTGGTGCCACTTGGACTCATGCGTTGGTGGCGGGAAGCCCGGCGATCGATCGCGGCATCAATCCCAACAACCACGCGAACGAACAACGTGGCGTCGGTTTTGCCCGACACTCTGGGGCGGGTGTGGACATCGGAGCCTTCGAGGTCCAACTTGATTCCGGCATCGACGTACTCCCTGACCCGTGTGCTGATCCTGACTCCGCCACTCCGAACGTGCTGGTGATCACCGGCAGAAGCGTCAGAGACGTGGTGACGGTGGCGCGCAGCACCGACGGCCTGAGTCTGATCGTGACACTCAACGGTGTTGCGGAAACGATTAACCTCGCGGATTCCGGTGTCGGTCGGATTTTGGCCTTCGGCTTGGAAGGCAATGACTCCATTACCCTCACATCGCGTGTCACGACCTCAGCCTTCCTGGACGGCGGTGCCGGCAACGATGTCTTGAACGGCGGCAGCGGCAACGACGTGCTGATCGGTCAAGATGGCAACGACATCCTGAATGGTAATGATGGCCGAGACATTATGATCGGCGGCGACGGCAAGGACACGATTGGTGGTTCCACCGGTGTGATGGAAGACATTCTCGTCGGTGGTCGAACCGTCTACGACAATGACCAAGATGCTCTGTGCCAAATCCTCGCACATTGGACATCAGCGGAAGAATTCACTCCTCGCGTCGATAAATTGCTCGCCGGCACCGGTGTTCCGAAGTTGAGCAGCGGAGAGATCGTTGACAAGTTCGTTGACTCTCTTACCGGCCAGAACGATTTGTTCTACCGGTCGAACGCAACAGGATTCAAAGATGCAGTCACCGGCGTAGGCGGGAAAAACAGGGTCGTTACTGTAGATGCCCTCTAAATCTCAGCAATAAGACGGATTTGACTCGCAAAAAACACAAGCCCAGGATCGCCCTCGTTGGATGGCGTACCCTGGGCTTGTGTCATTCTCAAACCCGATAGTTCGCGCTTCCTCCAATGAACGGTCAGGCAAACAAACCCGAAGCGTCAGCGAGGGCGAGCGCTCCAAAACGAGCAGAAATCAGAGCCCTTTGAAGCGTTCGCTCTCGCTGACGCTTCGGGTTTGTGTGAGGAAGCACAAAGTACGACGTGCGCCCAACGCGGCGTGCGGTTTGGAAATTCTGTTGACCCCTTGATGAGGTCCATGTTACGAGCCACCTGTGAGACGACTACTCGATCTTTCGTCTTTTCACACCACTGACCACAACACAAGGAAGGGTTAAGGTCTCGTGAGCGAATCCATTCACTTTCGATTGGGCCCCTTGGTCGTTTCCGTGAGCGGCCAGGAAAGCGTGACTCGATGGGCGCGGGAAACGTTCGATGTTGTCCGTTGCGAAGAACCAGCGGACTTGGCCTTTCACTTCCATGACGGCCCGATTGATGTCGCTGGACCAGTGACTGTTGGAGACGAGGGCGTTCGTGTTTCAGACGGCTCACTGTGGTTGCGCGTCCGAAACTGTGACATGCGGATTACCCGTACCGACCACCTGCAAGTGGATCTGAGTTTGCACGACCGCCGCCCCTGCTGGCGACGTTCTTTGGCCGATCCCGTCCGCTGCTGGAAGATGTGGCTGTCACATGGCACTTCACTCGACACCCAGCAGTTCAAGGATTTTATGTACGGCGTCTGCCCGCAGCTCATCCAGTGTGGATTGAACGAACGCGGAGCAGCTTTGATTCACGCCAGCGCTTTTGCCGTGAACGGCAGAGCAGTCGTCCTACCCGCCTGGGGAGGAGTTGGTAAATCCACACTCGTCAGCAAGACCGTGCTTCACGGATCGGCCCATTTTCTGTCAGACGACCATGCCATTATTGATCGTTCTGGCCAAACCTATTTGCACCCGCTTCCTGCCCATATTTATGCCTATCACGCCGAGAGCGATCCAGAGCTCGGACGTCGGCTCTGGGATGCCTGTGGACCCGCGAGCCGCTTTTGGTGGCAACTGGCGACGCGGATTCATCGGCACCGCGCGGTCAGATGGCTGGCTCCCCAACAGCTCTTCGGACGAGCAAAGCTCGCACACGCCGCACAGATTGATCAGGTCATTGTGATGTTCCGAGGAGACCGCGATGACTTCCTCTACGAACCCTGTGCGCCGGACGCGGCCGCGCGCGCGAGCGCGGCGGTGATTTTCAATGAGTTCCGTGATCTCGCGGGCCTGCTCACACGAGCCGATGCAGGCTGGGCTCCCAGCCTGTTGCCCAGTCTCGGCGAAACGCATCGAATGATTAGCGACATCTACACGGCCGCGTTTTCCGATGCGGGCTGTGCCCGCGTGATCATTCCGCGACGTGCCTCCGCGAACGAACTGGTTGAGTTTTTGCGAAAGCGAAGCCGACTTCTGAATGAGGCCATGAGCGAATCTGTCTCACCGTTACGGCGAGCCGCTTGAGGCATTGAACGGGCGGGCTGATGGAATCTAGTGCTTTGTCAGAGCAAAGAATTAGGGTTGGACACATCAGCCGCAGGGCGCTAGCCCTGACTGGCCAAGTGTCAGTCAAATGTAGTCACCCGCGTGTCAGTCAAAGGTAGTCAGTGGTAGAAGGAGATTCTTTCAAGGGCAATGAAGATGGTTCAAAAAGTCTGTAGAGGATTGTCGTCGCGGAATGGTGTCGCGGGTTCGTCTCGGGTCGTCGATGCGTGCGGTGGCGAAGGCTTGTGGCGTGAGCCTGCGAACGGTGCAGGTTTGGATGGCGCGTGCGGGCGACGAGCGGCTGGATCGCGTGGATTGGAGCGATCATCCGCGCGGTGGGCGACGCGCCGCACAGGCCACTCCGTCGTCGGTCGAAGCGTGATCTTGAAAGTCCGTCGCCAGTTGCAAACGATCAGCGCACTGGGCGAGTTTGGAGCCGCGGCGATTCAGCGCGAGTTGGTCGAACATCCCCGGAAGTTTCCCCTGAAGAAGATTCCCTCGTTGCGGACGATCGGTCGCATCTTGGCGAGACGCGGCGCGCTGGACGGTCGGCGGCGTGTCCGTCGGCTGCCACTCCCGAAGGGTTGGTAGTTGCCGCGTGTAGCTCAGCGAAAAGCCGAACTCGACAGCGGAGAC
>JANNDA010001261.1:0-2249 GCA_031387195.1 Planctomyces sp.
CACAGTCGGAAAGTCGGAGAGTCTAGGAAGAGTAGAGGGCAGTCCAAATGAAGAACAACGACTCCAACACAACCGAGGCGTTTGAAAAGATGATTACCGAATCTCCCGCCGAGGAGCATTATGTCTTGCGCCTCTACGTCACCGGCATGTCGCCGCGCAGCACGGAAGCATTTGCCTCCATCAAGGCCATCTGCGACGAGCGGCTGCGGGGACGCTACGAGTTGGAAGTGATCGACATTTACCAGCACCCGCAACTGGCGATCGACGAGCAGATCATCGCCGTCCCCACGCTGGTCAAGAAGCTGCCCGCACCGCTGCGGCGGATGATCGGCGACCTCTCTAACGAGGATCGGGTGCTGTTGGGCTTGGACCTGCGCCGCAAACCATGAAGCAGACATCAGCCGCTGGGCGCTAGCCCACGGTTAAGCGAAATCAAACCGGGGCTAGCGCCCGGCGGCTGATTCGACACAAGACACAGGGATGTTTCATGACCGACACAAACCAAACGACAGAAATCGCCAAGCTGCGGCTGCGGCTCGAAGAGGCCGAGGAGACGATCCGGGCCATTCGCAGCGGTGCTGTCGATGCGTTTGTGGTCGAAGTGCCGGACGGAGCACGGGTCTACACACTTGAGACCGCCGACCGTCCCTACCGACTGCTGGTGGAGGAAATGCAGCAGGGCGCTCTCACGCTGGGCGACGACGGCACCATCGCTTATTGCAACCGCCGCTTTGCCGACTTGGTGGGCCGACCATCAGAGCGACTGCTGGGCGTCGCCTTCCGCGACTTCATCCCACTTGATGCGCAAACTTTTTACGAAGGTTTGCTGCAACAAGGCCGCGCCGGTTTCAGCCAGGGTGAAAGTCATGTGCAGAATGCCGACGGCACTCTGGTCCCGGTGTTTCTCACGCTCAACGCCCTGCCGCCGGACTGCGGAGCCGCGGTGGGACTCCTTGTCACCGACCTCACGTCGCAACATCACCATGAAAAACTGAACGCCCTCCTGGAGGCGCTCAAGGACGCCGACCGCCGCAAGGACGAGTTCCTAGCGATGCTCAGTCATGAGTTGCGCAGTCCCCTCGCGCCCATCGGCAACGCCGTGCAACTGCTGGGTCTCCAGCGGGGGAGCGAGAGCCGAGTCCAGCAGCAGGCCCGCGACATCATTGAACGTCAACTGGGGCACCTTCAGCATCTCGTGGATGACCTGCTCGAAGTCTCCCGCATCACCACGGGCCGGGTTCAACTTCGCCGAGAACGGGTTGCCGTGAGCGACATCGTTCACGGTGCGGTGGAGACCGTTCGCCCTCTGATCGAACAGCGCCGACATGAACTCACGGTGTCGCTACCCCCGGAACCGATCTGGTTGCACGCCGACGCGGCGCGGTTGGAACAGGTGGTGGCAAACCTGCTCACCAATGCTGCCAAATACACCGACGAAGGGGGACATGTCTGGCTGACGGTTGAGCTGGAAGAGGGGGAGCGAGGGAGAGGGGGAGAGAGGGAGACAGCAAACCCAAAGGCAACTCTTCGTTCTCCTCCCTTCCCCCCCTCTCCCCTTCCCCCCCTCTCCCCTGCTCACGTCGTCATCCGCGTGCGTGACAACGGGGGCGGCATCACCCCGGCACTGCTTCCGCGCATCTTCGACCTGTTCACGCAGGCGGAACGATCCCTGGACCGCTCACAAGGCGGATTGGGCATCGGACTGGCTCTGGTGCAAAGGCTCACGGAACTGCACGGTGGAACGGTCGAAGCTTCCAGCGTTTTGGGGAAGGGGAGCGAGTTCGTCGTGCGACTTGCTATAGCACCGACGGACACGGCACAACAGGGGGCGCCGATCGCGGAAACCAATCAGCCAACCACACGACCCCTGCGGGTGCTGTTGGTGGAAGACAACGTGGATACGGTGCTGAGCTTCTCGATGCTCCTGCAAGCATACGGGCATGATGTTCGGACTGCTCACGATGGGTTGGCGGGAGTGCAAGCCGCCCTCGATTATCGGCCGGACGTGGCGTTGTTGGACATCGGCTTGCCGGGCCTGAATGGCTATGAGGTCGCGAAACGGATCCGACAGGAACCAACTCTGCAAAACATCGTGCTGGTCGCCGTGACGGGGTATGGGCAGGAGTCCGACCGGCAGGCGTCGCTGCAAGCGGGATTCAATCACCACTTGGTCAAGCCCGCTCTGATGGAACAGTTGGAACAAATCTTGGCGACCGCTTCGGCAGGTGACTTGATGCGATTGGCTTTTG
>JANNDA010001275.1:0-1820 GCA_031387195.1 Planctomyces sp.
CCGAGGCGTAGTCGACGGCGTATGGCGCAGCGGACTCTGAAGAAGCTCGTGGACGTCAAGTTGATACGGCGCGTGGGTAAGGGGCCTTCAACGCGATACGAAGTGGCGCACGTCTAAGAATCCCGGCAAAGTGTCGGGATACAGCAATGATTGAGGTCGCGCGTCATGAATCGCGACAGAAATCGGGACATGCCGTCGCGATTCCTGAATTCGATCGCAAGGCACGCTGGAATCGCGACAAGGTCCGGAATGAGCGTGAAGCCAACTTGCACTCGGATGCATTTGGAACGGGACAGAACATGACTTCCACACCACCCAGCTCTGACCTTGCCCAGCCACGCCAGGCGTACATTTTTGAATGCAGCAGCAACACGTACCTCGACTGTGTGGAGCGAAGCCTGTTCGGCTCCAACAAACCCTGGCCGCTGGAAATCAAGGCGGGCGATTACTGCCTGCTGCACCATTACGAAATCGGCGGCCTGCTGGGACTGTGGCAGGCGACGTGCAACGGCGGTCGAAATCTGGTCCCCAAAATCTGGGGCGGCAAATTCCCGTTTCAGGTGCGAGTGAATCTGGTGCTCCCCAAGGTGACCGAGGTGCCGCAGAAACTCCTGGCCGACCTGGGCATCAATCCCGCCGTCGGACGCTTCGACAACTGCGTCGATGACTATTTGGCAGAAGACCTGATTCAATCTCTGCTCGGCACATGACCCATCACTCGACCTACACTTGACCGACAGTCGAACCATGTCACTCAATGAATCCACCGTCGAAGACGCAGCCCTCTCGTGGTTCGGCGAGTTGGGCTACGCCGTCGCTTCCGGCCCGGACTTGGCACCGGGCGAAGCGGCAGCCGAACGCGATTCGTTTGGCGATGTCGTGCTGGTGGGCCGGCTCCGCGAGGCCATCGACCGGTTGAATCCGAAGATTCCCGCTGAAGCCCGCGATGAGGCGTTTCGGAAAGTGCTGCTGACCGATTCGCCGTCCTTGGTGGCGAACAATCGCAAGTTCCACTGGATGCTGTGCGATGGTGTCGAGGTCGAGTATCGACGCGCGGACGGCTCGATCGCTGGCGACCTGGTGCGGCTGATCGACTTCGACGATCCGGCCAACAACGACTGGCTCGCCGTCAATCAGTTCACGGTCATCGAGGGCCAGCACAACCGGCGACCGGACATCATCGTCTTCGTCAACGGACTGCCGCTGAGTGTGCTGGAACTCAAGAACGCCGCCAGCGAAGACGCGACGATCTGGAATGCGTTCCACCAGCTTCAAACCTACAAGCAACAGATTCCCTCGCTGTTCCACTTCAACGAACTGCTGATCGTCTCGGACGGCTTGCAGGCTCGCATCGGCTCGCTCACGGCCAATCAAGAGTGGTTCAAGATCTGGCGATCCACCGACGGGGAGAAAGGCGCGCCGAAGTCGATCCTCGAATTGGAAGTGCTGGTGCGCGGTGTCTTCGAGAAGGAGCGGTTCCTCAGACTGCTGCGGAACTTCGTCGCCTTTGAGGAAGACTCCGACAGCGACCGCATCTACAAAATCATCGGCGGCTATCACCAGTTCCACGCCGTGCAACAAGCGGTCGAGGCGACCGTCATGGCGTCTCGGCCGGAAGGGGATCGGCGCTGCGGTGTGGTCTGGCACACTCAGGGGTCGGGCAAGAGCCTTTCGATGCTGTTCTACGCCGGGCAGATCATCCTGCACCCGGCGATGAAGACTCCGACGCTGGTTTTGCTCACGGATCGAAACGATCTCGACGACCAACTCTTCGGCCAGTTCCAACACTGCCACGAACTGCTGCGGCAGAAGCCGGTGCA
>JANNDA010001312.1:0-18950 GCA_031387195.1 Planctomyces sp.
AGGTCGGTCGGCGTCGGGACGAACACGCACGTCGGACGGAACTCGCGCAGATAATACGTGAAGGCGTTTTGCAAACCGACGTAGCCTTCAATCGCTGGCTCCAGGTTGCGTGCCGCGCGGCGACCGATGTACGACGTCAACCCGCCGTCCGGATAGTTGATGTGGGTCACGATCGCGTGAGGCGCTGAGTCTGCATCACATCCTGCGATCCCAGATCCACCCGCAGTCCGAATGTCTCACCGCCCTCTCGGCGGCTCAGCCTCTCAGCGCCCCCGTCCGCCAACGCACCCTGCAATTCGCCCGCGAATGGCAGCCGTAGGTTGGGACTCCGTCCCGACCGTATGGCATGGTCGGAACGCGCGTCCGACGTCGCGAAGGCACTTGCGCTCGAGATTCAAAAGCGGGTCGGGACGGAGTCCCAACCTACGAACGCAAGGCGATGGTTCGGGTGCTGGCCTCTTCCGAAGAGTTCTTTCTCCAGCAGCGTCGAAATATCACGGGCACCGTGCAGCACGCGGATGATGTCGATGCCCTGGTCTGTGGGACGATAGAAAACCAACATCTTGGGAAATCCACGAACCGCCCAGACATGAATTCGACGATCGAGGTTCCTGTCGCTGTCCCAGAGGAAACCTCGGTCAGGCGACTCGGCGAGAAGTTGAAAAGTTGTCTCAACCGCATCGAGAAATTCAGACGCGGCGCGATGACTCCGCTTGGCCAAGTCGATCAATTGCTCGTCGATGTCGCGTTCGGCTTGTCGCCGACTTTCCCAGCGGTTCACGATGCCGACTCCGGCGCGATTGAGGCAATCAGTTCTCGCCTCTTGGCCCACCAATCCGGGGTGATCTCGATGGACTCGGACTCCAACCCTTCGGCCAGTGCTTGCTCAATTTCCGTTCGCAACGCCGCGCGGCGATTGGCTTCAAGCAAGTGTTCGACGAAGGCATCCACCCCCGTAAACCCGCGTGCCTGAGCTTGCTGCTCGGCATAAGTCGCGAACGGTTCGCGCACTGAAAGTTGACGTTGTGACATGAATGTTCCTCCGAATCTCAGAGTAACGTCGCCCCACAATACTGACGAGTCTTTTCGTCGATTTCGCAGGGCCGTTGAAACCAAAGTTGCGAGCGGAGCGTGAGGCCCTGAGTCTGCTACACTTCCTGCGTGCGCAGAGCCAATCTCAATCCGTTAATGTCTCGCCGCCTCCAAACTAATGCGAGCACCCCGGCCCGACGGTCTCGAAGAAATCGTGGCCTTTGTTGTCGATCAAGATGAAGGCGGGGAAGTCGACCACTTCGATCTTCCAGATCGCTTCCATGCCCAGTTCAGCGAACTCGACGACGTCCACTTGGCGGATGTTTTCTTTGGCCAGGATCGCCGCCGGGCCGCCGATGCTGCCGAGGTAGAAGCCGCCGTGCTTCTTGCAGGCGTCGGTGACCTGCTTGCCGCGGTTTCCTTTGGCGATCATCACCATGCTGCCGCCGTGGGCTTGGAACAGATCGACGTAGGAATCCATGCGACCGGCGGTTGTCGGGCCGAAGGAACCGCTCGGCAAGCCTTCGGGTTTCTTCGCGGGACCGGCGTAGTAAACCGGGTGCGCTTTGAAGTAATCGGGAAGCGGTTGACCGGCGTCGAGTCGTTCTTTCAGTTTGGCGTGAGCGATGTCTCGCGCCACGATAATCGGGCCGTTGAGCAGTAAGCGGGTCGTAACCGGATACTGCGACAGCTCTGCGAGGATCTCGCTCATCGGCCGGTTGAGATCCAGCCGCACGGCTCCTTCGTCCTTGCGATGACGCAGCGCTTCGGGAATGTATTTCAACGGCTCGAATTCGAGCGATTCCATGAAGACGCCGTCCTTCGTGATCTTCCCTTTGGCCTGTCGATCGGCACTGCACGAGACGCCGATGCCGATCGGTAACGAGGCTCCGTGACGCGGCAAGCGGACGACTCGGACATCCAACGCGAAATACTTCCCGCCGAACTGAGCACCGATGCCGCACTGGCGAGCTGACTCCAACATCTGCGCTTCGAGTTCGATATCGCGAAACGCTCGGCCGTAGGCGTTGCCGGTGGTCGGCAGGTTGTCGAGGTATTTCGTCGAGGCCATTTTGACGGTCTTCATCGTCGCTTCCGCGGATGTGCCGCCGATGACGAAGACCAAGTGATACGGCGGGCACGCGGCCGTGCCGAGCGTCACCATCTTCTGCGTGAGGAACTCGACAAGCCCCTTCGGATTCAAGACCGCTCGCGTCTCTTGATAGAAGTAGGACTTGTTCGCCGACCCGCCCCCTTTCGCGATGAACAACAACTTGTAGGCGTCGCCGTCGCAAGCCGAGAGGTCGATCTGAGCGGGAAGATTCGTGTTCGTGTTCTTCTCGTCCCACATCGTGAGCGCGGCGTTCTGCGAGTACCGCAGATTGTTCTCGGTGTAGGCGTTGTAGACGCCGCGTGACAGCGCCTCTTCATCGCCCACGGACCAAACGGCGTGCCCCTTTTTGCCGTTGATGATCGCTGTGCCGGTGTCCTGACAGAACGGCAAGACCCCCGCGCTGGAGACGTCGGCGTTCTTGAGCATCGTCAGCGCGACCATGCGATCGTTGTCCGATGCCTCCGGGTCATCCAGAATCGCAGCGACCTGTTTCAGATGCTTCGGACGCAGGAAAAAATTGATGTCATGAAACGCCTGCGAGCAGAGCAGCGTCAGCGCCTCGGGTTCGACGCACAACATTTCGCGACCGTTGAACGGCTTCACGCTGACATACTCTTTGGTCAGCAAGCGGTACTCGGTGTCGTCGGCACCGAGTTCAAAAAGTTCTTGATAGTGAAACGGGGCTGTCGGCATGTTGGTGCTCCTGATGACCGCTCAAATGTGGGATCGCTGTGGTCACTGTAAGGTAGCTGAGCCCCCAGTCGATCGGCCAGTACCGCTCAAACGTTTGAACGATGTTCCACAACCCGCACGTCGATGTTGCCACCTTCGTGCTCCTGGCATAACATTGGCCCAACCAAAGGAGGTGTCTCATGGTCAAGACCATTCGCAAAGTGGGCAACAGCAACGCCCTCTTGCTCGACAAGGCAATTCTCGAACTGATTGGGCTCCGCGAAGGGGGCCAAGTGAAGCTGACAGTGACGAATGGTTCGCTGCTGGTAACGCCGGTTGCCGCGATCACCGCCGATGACGAAAAGTTTCAGAAGTGTCTCGATCGCGTCGTCAAAACTCGCCACAAACTTTTGAAACGGTTGTCAGAATGAGTGTTGAGATCGCCTTTCTGTCGGTTGATCAAGTGCAGGAAATCCACCGGCGCGGGATCGAGGAACACGGCGGGAGCCCTGATCTCCGCGATCGTGGGCTGCTGGAATCTGCTGCAGCGATGCCGCAGGCGCAGTTTGGTGGCGAGTTCTTGCACACCGGACTCCCCACGATGGCGGCGGCCTATTTGTTTCACTTGTGCAAGAACCACCCGTTCGTGGACGGCAACAAGCGAGTCGCGATCGCTGCGGCTGAAACGTTCGTCTTGCTCAATGACCATGAACTCGCGGCGACGGACGACGAGTTGGCGCAGCTCACACTCGGCGTGGCCGACGGTTCGATTTCTAAAGACGAAGCGATCGCGTTCTTTCGCAAGCACGTTCGCTCCACGAAGGCAGTAAAAGCAAAACGTGAGGCGACTGCGAAGCCAACAAAGCACAGTCCTCCGGGTCGCAAGAAAAGTTCGTAGACGCGGTTGCTCGTTCCGTAGCACAGGCGGCTCGCCTGTAGCTTCTTCGATGAATCACAGGCGAGCCGCCTGTGCTACGCTTCGACGCCGTCCTTGACTCACAAGATCGCCAGCGGGTTGCGGCGTTCTTCGAGCGTGCCGCGAGTGACGCCGACTCGATTCGCCGCGTTGAGTTGTTGCCAGACGTCGCGCCCCGCCACCTTCCCGGCGAGCAGGTCGCGATAGGCATCAAGCACCAGTCGAATCTCCTGCGGCGATTCGTCGAGCAGTTCGATGCGAAAGTTTCTAACGCCACGAGCAAGCAATTCCGGCACGACCTCGGCGGAGCTTTGTGGGACCGCGTTGAACAACGTGTTGCGACAGCCGACGTCGGCCAGCAGGCGATGTTCCATGCCGATGCGGTCTCGAAGTTCGACCTTGTGCGTGTCACAAGGACGACCGCAGTTCGTTTTGTTCGTTCCGGGCGAGAGCATCGCGCAGAAGACGCAGTGCTCCATGTGGAACATCGGCATGTGCTGGTGGATCACCACCTCCAGCCATTCCGGCGGACAAGCTCCGACGAGGTCGAGCAATTGCTCGCGGTTCAGGTCATAGGAGGCGGTAACTCGCTGCGATCCACGATCCATCAAGAACTGAGCGGTGAGTTCGTTCGTCACATTCAAAGAGAAGTCCGCGACGAACGGGATTTTCTCCTCCGCATAGAACCACAGCCCGCCGAGATTCCGCACAAGAAGGCCGTCCGCACCGTGCTTCAGCAACGAACGAAACAAACCGACTTCATCCGGCTTTTGAATACGCGGCGTCGCAATCAGGATCTCCGCGCCCGCTGCGTGAGCGAGCTTTACTGCCTCGCGATATTCGCGGATGTCCTGAAAGTCGCAGTCGATCTTCCGTTCGCCGTGAGCGAGCACCGCTCGCAGTTGATCGAGCGTTCGGCAAAGGACATGCAATTCTTTGGAGTGCGGTGTATCAGCGCCGCTTTGGATTCTTTGGTGACCAGCGGAGCTTTCATTTTCCAAAGACAAATCCGACGTAGGCAAATCCAAAGCGGTGCTGACACACCGCACTCCAAAGGAGGGCCTCGCTCCGCGCAGAGCATCGAGCGCCGACTCGGCGGCGATGCGGCGAACCGGCACTTGCGCGGAGGACTCATTCAACTGCCGCACCATTTCATGCCGCAGTTCGGAAAGCACGCTCAGCGGCAACATCGGCGAGCCTTCGATCACCGCTTCGAGGTTTCGCAGTTCAAAGACCGTGTGGCCCACGCGACCCAGTTGTGAACGCAAGAAGTCCTCCGTCATCGGATGCTTTCTCGCGAGTTCCAATGGACCGGCTGACGTCACCGAACACTCGGCTCCCGAATCGGTGCGGCCGACAACCTGTAACGGCTGACCGACGATCGCTTCAACTCGCAGATCCAGCGGCACACGACGCAGCGGGTCTGCACCCGTAAAAGTCTTTCGCAAGCGAGCGGTTAGTTTCGGATCGTCGGTCTTCCAAACTTGCTGACCGGGCCAAAGAGCGTTCGGATCAATCGCGTCACGCTGAAACGTGAGTTCCACGACACCGACAGAAATCGGCTGATCCAACTGTCGCCCGCGATGCCAGACTTCGTAAACGCGGCCACCTTGCTCTTCGTTCTTGCTTCGATCGCCCTCGAAGACGATGCCGTCACCCGCCGCGATGCCACACGCCAACTCAACGGCCACGCCGCCCCGATTCACCGAATGGACTGTTCCTAAGAAGACGCCGCGTTTCGACGACGAGACGGCCGGCACCAGCATTTTGTGATCGTCACCCTTCAGCCATCCGGGCGAAAAGCCGCGCGAGAACGAAAGCTGCATCTCTTCGACTGACAACGCCGACAACTCGACCGGCCCACCGGCGACCGCCATGTCAATCGCCTGCCGATAATGCCGAGTGATGTTCGCCACGTACTCCGGCGTCTTCAGTCGCCCTTCGATCTTGAAGGAGATTACTCCAGCGTCGATCAACTCCGGCGCGAGTGCATACGCGGCCAAGTCCTGCGGGCTGAGCAAGTATTGTTGATCGCCGCACTCGACATCTTCCCCGTCGCAGATCAACTCGTAAGGCAGCCGACAGGCTTGAGCACACTGGCCGCGATTCGCACTCCGTCCGCCGAACGACTCGCTCGTGAGACACTGTCCGGAGTATGCGACGCAGAGCGCTCCATGCACGAAAGTTTCCAGCGGCATGTCGATCTTGCGAGCAATCTTTGAGATCTCCTTGATCGACAGCTCGCGAGCCAGCACGACTCGTTCGACGCCCAACTCTTTCGCGATGCGAATCCCTTCAGCGCTCGTTAGCGTCATTTGGGTTGAAGCGTGAATCGACAAGTCGGGACAGATCGCTCGAATCAACCGCGCGACCCCGATGTCTTGCACGAGCACCGCATCGACGCCGACTTCAGCCACTCGCCGGATCACCCGCTCAACCTCGGGCAACTCATCCGTGAAGACGAGCGTGTTGAGGGTCAGATATCCCTTCACACCGCGCTGATGCAGCAACCGCATCAGTTCGGGAAGTTGCTCATCCGCGATATTCGCCGCACGAGCCCGCGCGTTGAAGCCACAATCGAGCCCGAAGTAAACCGCATCCGCCCCGTTCTCGACCGCCGCACGAGCACACTCCAAATCACCCGCAGGTGCGAGCAATTCAGGACGCTTTCGCGAGGGGGCTTGTGCTATCGAAGATTGAGTATCGTCGAAATCAACAGAAGAAACACTCATTCAAAGAACCGCCGCACAAGCACCGCGAAGCCGGGCAGAATGTTCGGAAAGGACAATTCTTCGTCCGCTGTCAGGATCTGCTCCGTCTCGTCCGCCGAATAAACACGAGCCGTTTCCGTCTTTGGATCGAGCACACAAACCGCAGTGACGCCCGCTTCCAGATACTCCGAAATCTTTTTGAGAATGCGGCTCCAACGATCGTCAGGCGAACGAACTTCGACAACCAATTCAGGCACGACATCGACGTACTTCGCCGGCAGCGGTCCCTTAGGAAGTCGCGAGTAACTGTAAAAGCTCACGTCCATGCCACGAACAGTGTCGGGATCGCGCTCAGTGACGATTCCAGAATCGTTGCAGAGGACATGACCAAGCCCATGCTCGTCAACAAAGTTCATCAGGATCTGCACCATTCGTCCGCATAACTGACCATGTCGCGGTCCCGGAACATTCATTTTTTGAATCCTTCCTCGCACGAGTTCCATAGGCCGAACGGCTGTCGGTAGCGACCCGAACTCTTCTGCCGACATGAACTCGACTTCAGAGGCAACTGCGACTGCGGTCATGATGGGATTCCTAGAACACGGTGGTTGATCGGCAACATGCTACCGAACCGCCTTACCGTTGCCATCCGAGTCTCAAACCGACTGCCCAATCGCGTAGATCGCCGCCGTGTCGAGAACCAGATCGTTGGACTCGAACAGTCGAGCAACGGCCGCGCGGTGGATTTTCATTTTGGTTCCGCCGACGCCGATCGCTCCGTAGCAAATCACGCCGTTGCGGTCCTTCGCTTTGTCCATGACTTCCACACCGCCGATTCCCAGCGGCGGCACGGCATTCAAATCGACGGCCACTTTCAACATCGGCAAACTGAGACGCCGCTCCACCGAGATGAGTTCAACCCCGGCTGCTCCCGCCGCGATGATCAGTGAGACTCCGTCACACGCGACGTCGAGTTCCGCCGGAGTCCCTGTCGCGTACGGAGTGACTCGCGCGGCTGAGACCGCTTCGGCGATGGCGAAGCAAGTTTGCTCAGCCTTGTCGCGCGTTCGTGAGGCGACACGAATTTCCGCTCCTTCGGCGGCAAGGATCTGAGCCGCTCGATGCCCTACCGGGCCGGTTCCTCCGAGCACCAACGCAGTCGCTCCCGCCAGCGGCATCTGTTTGCGAGCAGCGAGCACCGCCGCCGCAGCGGTCGTGTTCGAGCCGTTCGAGTCCATCATCACCGAGACTCGCATCGGGCCAAAGAACGTCTTCTGTACTTTCTTGAACAGCAACTCACCTGCCACGACGTTGCTTCCCCCGATGAAGATCGCGGTGTTCTTCAAGTCCGGAACACCGCGAGTGAAGATCGCTCCATGAACAAGCCCGACGACATTTTCGGAAGTCACGCCGCCGTATGAAAACAATTCATCAACGCCGGCATCGACTGCGACGACTCGATCAAAAACGGAGGGGAGCAAATCAGTATCAAGTTGGATCAGAATTTTGCGCATGAGTTTCTACCGTTGGAGATCTTCACGATCTCGGGTTGTTTGTTGAATGGAAATGGCACAAACCCCTCCGAGCTTGCCTCGGTGGAAAAGGGCCTTTGCGCTACGGGCAATTCAGTAAGACAGCATACCGCGTAGTGCAAAAGCCCAAAAACCACCGAGACAAGCTCGGTGGGGTTTGCGTCATATTTCGCCATGCAGGGTATTTGCCAGCAGTGGCGTGAGCACCTTCGCGTCGTAGACATCGGTCAGGCGTTCGTCGCGGCCGTGGACGTTGTAGGCTACCCGTTTGTGGTCGAGCCCCAGCTGGTGCAGGATCGTCGCGTGCAGGTCGGCGACCATGACTCGGTTTTCGACGGCGTGATAGCCAAGCTCGTCTGTCGCTCCGTAAGCCTGACCCCCTTTGATGCCGCCGCCGGCGAGCCACATCGAAAAGCCTTGCTTGTGGTGATCGCGACCGTCCCCCGATTGGCTGACCGGCGTGCGACCGAACTCGCCACCCCAGACGACGAGCGTGCTGTCGAGCAAGCCGCGTTGCTTGAGGTCTTTCAGTAAGGCGGCTGCCGGTTGATCGGTTTGTTCGCAGCAACTCTTCGTACCGTTGGCGTTGTTGCCGTGTGTGTCCCAGATTTGTCCTTCGACAAAGATCTGGATGTAACGCACTCCGCGTTCGACCAGCCTGCGAGCGATCAAACAACGCCGACCGTAGCTATCAGTCTTTGGTTGACCGAGTCCATAAGCCGCTTGCGTCTCGGCGGTTTCTTCGGCGAGGTTCAAAGCGGCTCCGGCAGACAACTGCATTCGACCGGCCATCTCGTAGCTGGCGATGCGAGCCTCCAAATCCGGCGCGATACGCGGGTGCTGCACGAGATGCTCGTCGTTGAGTTGCCGGAGCAACTCGCGCCGCAATCGTTGTGTGTTGTCGGTCACCGCAGTCGGCGGTTGCAGGTACAGCACCGGAGTCCCCGTGTGACGGAAGTGGACTCCTTGATAACGCGGTGGCAGGAAACCGCTGGACCAATTTCGCGTCCCGTCGGTCGGTAAGCCACCGTCATTGCGGAGCACAACATAGGAGGGCAAGTTCTGGTTCTCGCTACCGAGCGCATAGCTGACCCACGCTCCGATCGTCGGTCGGCCGGTGACGATGCGGCCGGTGTGAATGTGCCACAACGCCTGCTCGTGGTTGTTGTGCTCGGTGTGCATCGAACGAATGACCGCAATGTCGTCGGCACAACTCGCCGTGTGTGGCAGAATCTCGGAGTACTCAACACCACACTCGCCCGCCGGCCGAAACTTGAACGGTGTTCCCAGCAAGTTGCCGTGCGCCGAGATCTTCACCAGATCGGTGAAATACTTCGGCATCGGCTTGCCGTTTTGCTTGTTGAGTTCCGGCTTTGGATCGACCGTGTCCATGTGACTCGGCCCGCCATGCTGGAAGAGTTGAATGACGGCTTTGGCACGCGGTTGAAAATGCTTCCCTCCCGCATTGCTGGAAGAACCCTCCGCCCGCGCAGCCTCTTCGCACAGCATTCCGCCCAGCGCGATTCCGGCAAAGCCGGCGGCACTGCGTGTGAATACATCTCGGCGTGAAACAACGTCGGCCAATCGAATCGAGTCAGTATTCGAGTACATCGTTCAATCCTCGTTCAATGCACGTAAACAAATTCATTGCTATTGAGCAGCACCAATGCGACTTGTCGCCACGCGACTTTGAGAGCAGCTACCTTTTCGATTTCGGTGACATTCGGTTTGTTCGCAAGCTGCTCTCCCGAAAGTTCGGAGAGCGTGCGCAAGACGTTGTCGATTTCTTTGGCCGAAGGCTCGCGTGTGAAGAGCAGACGGAAGGTGAATCGAATTCGCTCGTGATCTGTGGATGCGACAGACCAGATTCGTTCGGCAAGACCACCGGCGGCGCGGTCGGCGGCGGGGCCGTGCAGCATCGCCAGCGCTTGCAGAGGGACGGTCGAGACCGATCGTTCGGGACAGTTGATTTCCATCAGCGGCGTGTCGAAGAGCTCCAGCATCGTGAGGTGTTGGCTACGACGCACGATTTGATAGATCGAGCGGCGGCGGCCTGGCTCGTCGTCGGTATCGACGACTGAGCCGTCTCCTTGAAGAGCGACGTTGACCGGAGAGCCGAACGGACGCGGGCTCAATCGGCCAGAGACGATTAGCAAACTGTCGCGAACCATTTCACCTTGATGCCGCTTGGGCGACCATGCGCCGAGGAAAATATTGTCGGGATCGGCGACGGACTTCGCGGGATCAACGTCGGCTGATTGGCGGTATGCTGACGACGTCACGATCAGGCGATGCAACGCTTTCTGACTCCAACCCGATTGCATGAACTCGGTGGCGAGCCAGTCGAGTAATTCCGGATGCGAGGGCTTAGAGCCGCTGCGACCGAAGTTGGCGATCGTAGGGACGATGCCTCGACTGAAATGAGCGGCCCAGATGCGGTTGACGTGAACGCGAGCCAACAGCGGATGCTCTGGTGATATCAGCCACTTGGCTAGTGCCGTACGCCGTCCCGACGTTTTATAGCCGGCTTGCGGCGCGAGTTGGAAACCGGCGGGGGCAAGCACTTCGACAACTCCAGCAGCGACCTCGGCCCCCGGTTTGTTGTAGTCACCGCGCCGCATGATGCGACCCGGTGCCGGCTTGCCATCCAGGTCGGTCAGGCCGCGAATGTGCGTGATCGATTTCTTCAAAGCTTGTTCGGCAGCGATTGCGGCTTTGAACTTCGCCGCATCCTCTTTGTATTCATCAAAACGCTTGAATAGTTCGTCGTCAGTCAGCGAGACGTCCGGCGCGAAGTCAGCGACGAGCTTCTTCTGTTCGTCGTTCCGTTTGTCGGCTGCGACGAGCAACGCGGCGATGAGCTTTTCCGTAGGGTAAGCCTCCAGCTTGCTCTTCGCTTCTGTGGTTGACGGTGGTGAAGAGGGGGACGGGAGTGGCAAGCTGGAAGCTTGCACTACGAGTGCTTCAACAACTCGCTTCTTACGAAACCGCGCGGTCAACTCGTTGAGCGAGGCAGTCAGCGCGGCGACTCGTTCATCGGCCTTCTTATTGTGGTCGGCGATGCGAGCCTCTTGAGCTTCGGTCGCCAGCGGAATGCCGCGCGTCTCGGACGGTTGCCAGCGAGCTGGATCGAGTGCTCCGCCGAAAACCGCTTGCAGTGAATAGTAGTCGCGCTGTGTGATCGGATCGAACTTGTGCGTGTGACAGCGAGCACAATGCACGGTCAGGCCGAGAAACGTTGTCCCGACGATCTGCATCGTGTCAGCGAGGACTTGATGAATTTCGTTCGGCTCGGTGTAGCCGGGATACGTCGGGTCGAGCGCCGTGCGGAGGAAGCCCGTCGCCGCGAGTTGTTCGGCGACTTCCGGCGCGATCTCCTCCGCTCGCCGCCAGTCGGAAAGTTCGTCGCCCGCCAATTGATGCAGTACGAATTGGTCATACGGCAAATCTTTGTTGAGCGCCCGAATGACCCAATCGCGATACCGCCACGCCTCCGGCCGCAACCGATCCGCTGCGAGATATCCGTCCGAATCCGCATATCCGGCGATGTCGAGCCACTGTCGGCCCCACCGCTCACCAAACTGCGGCGCATCAAGCAGCCGAGTCACCAAGCGGTCATAGGCATCGGCCGAGTCATCGGCGAGGAATTCATCCAACTGCTCAAGCGTCGGCGGCAGACCGAGCAAATCAAAGCTGAGCCTTCGCAACAACACCGACTTCGATGCTTCCGCGTTGAACGACAGCCCCTTCGCTTCCAGCTTCTCCAGTAAGAACGCGTCGATCGGCGTGCGAACTCGATCGCTCGCGTTCACGCTTGGAACTACCGGACGGCGCGGAGCTTGAAACGCCCAAAACTTGCGATCTTCATCGGACAACCGGCTCGGCAGATCCCCTTCGTCGAGCGGAGTTTCTTTCTCCGCGACGGTCATCGCTCCGCTCGCAACCCAGCGTTTCAGCAGGGCTTTTTGTTTGTCGTCGAGCCGCCCTTCCTCCTTTGGTGGCATCTCGTCTGCCTCGATCTTCTGGATCAGCAAACTCTCTTCCGGCTTCCCTGCGACAAGTCCCGCCCCGCTGTCACCACCCTTGAGGATTAAGAACCGACGCCGCAGATCGAGTCCCGCTTCGAGCTTTCCGTCGCCATGACACTTCACGCACCGAGCTTCCAGAATCGGCGTGATGTCCGCTTCAAACTTCGGCGGCGTGTCATCAGCCGCATGGCTAATGACAGAAGAGGTAACGACGCTCGTTACGACCACGATGCCCCAAGCAAATCGCGAAATATTCATCTCACTGCCCTGCGTCAGAATTTGAACCAAACGTCAGAACAACAGTTTGGTCAGATCGGTTGCAAGACGAAAGCTCAAACAACCTGGAACCTGACGACATCAATTCGTCTGCTGCGATCAGCAAACAGATGATTGGCTCATCTTCTTTTTTGCGTCTCTTTGCGTTTCTTGCGGCTATCAAGACAGAATGAATGCTGAGTTGCCGCAAAAAACACAAAAAGACGCAAAAAGGAGAAGGCGAAGCGTGAGGCCACGAGTTGTTGCCACGCGACGAGAGCTACATCACGGAGAAGTAGTTTGAGACCGCGAAATCAAACGCTTCGCGAGTCAACTTCTTCGGGAGCCGGTGATAGGTGCAATAGTTACGAACTTGCAGCACGAGATCACGCGGTTGACAGGATCGGAGCGGACGATTAATCGGGCGGTAATGCGTGGCAAACAGATACTCGACCGCGTCATGCTCATACTCAAAGCCGTAATGCGGGCAGACAATCGAGAGGATCTGGTGGAACTCCGCTTCGGTCGGATCGGGAACTTGAATCTTGTACGGAATGCGGCGGAGAAAGGCTCCATCGACCAACTGCTTCGGGTCCAAGTTCGTCGAAAAGATGATGAGCTGATCGAACGGCACCTGAATTTTTTTGCCGCTAGGCATATTGAGAAAGTCGTAGCGTTTTTCGAGCGGCACGATCCAGCGGTTGAGCAATTCGGAAACCGGCATGCGTTGACGGCCGAAGTCGTCGATCACGAACGTCCCGCAGTTACTCTTCAATTGCAGCGGTGCTTCACAGATTTTGGTGACTTTGTTTTGTGTCACTTCCAACTCAGACATGGTCAACTCACCGCCGGCGACAATCGTTGGCCGGACAATCTGCACCCAACGCGAATCGATCCCGGAAAGGTCAAACAAGCCGACACGGTCTGCGGTCACTTCTTCGTGCATTCCAGGATCGAATAGCCGGATCACTTCGCCATCAATGCCAATCGCTCGCGGAATCCAAATCACCGAACCGAAGCAGCGCGTGATCCGCTCGGCGATGCTGGACTTGCCGTTACCAGGCTCACCGAACAAAAACATGCCGCGTCCCGAATTGATCGCCGGGCCGAGCGTATCGAGCATTTTCTTGTTCATGATTAGATCAGCAAACGCCTCGTGCAGGTTCTCCACCGAGACCGTTTGCTTCGCGATGCTCTGAGCGGCCATCGCCACAAGATAATCCTTCAGCGACACCGGAGCCGCCCCGTAGTACGAGCATTCGACGGACATCATCCGTGCCCGATCACGTCCGGTTTCGGTAATGCTGTATTCAAAGTCACCCGCTTCCGCGGTTCCTGACAGGGACAGCAAGTGATCAAACTTCAAATCGCGAATGATCGGCTCGACGATCTGAAACGGCAGTTTGAGCTGCAAACAAACCTGCCGACCGGACGCGCTCCCGCGCACATAAATGTATTTGAGAATCAGTCGCTCGATCTCTTCACGATTCAGGCCCGATTGCTCAAGTGTCTCAGGGGCTTTCGGCCGATACGCGTCATCCTCACTGTCGGCGTCCCCCAACAGTTTGTTGACACGCTCAAAGAGGTCCGTCAGCCGTCGATCGACCCAGGCCACCGGATTGGCATCGGTTCGATTGTGGATTGCGGCTGAGGCTGTTTCACCGCCGTAAGCCGCCATTTTCTCTGTGGCGACGAATTCCGACTCGGCAGCAACCGACTCGGCCACATCCAGCGGATCTGACGCAGATTCTTTCGCTTTGCCGAAGAGCGAGTCCATGACTGCCATTCACCGGGAAGAGAATACCGCTGTTGATCCAGCAAGCAGGACAAGCTTGAGCCACATTTTCCACGCGACGAAAAGCTAGGTCACGAAAGACTGAAGTCAAATTGGGGCGCGGGTTGAAATGCTCCGGTCTGCCAATAAACTAGCCACCTCGCCCTACCACCCTCGTGCGACCGATCGCTCGGATCGCATTGATTTCTCTGCCAGCCCACCTCGAAGGAGACTGACCCACTGTGAGCGACGCTACTCTCACCGCCAAACTGGCCCAAGCCAAAGATCAACTCGACGAACACACGCGGCAAACTGTCCGCTGGCACTTCAGCCCGGAAACCGGTTGCCCGTTCTGGCTGGAAAAGGCCAAAGAATTCAAATTCGATCCGCTCAAAGAGGTCAACTGCTTCGACGACCTCAAAAAGTTTCCGAACTTCGAGGATGAATGGCTGCGCGGCGGCCCGATCCGCCGCTGGGTTCCAAAGGGCCTTGAAGGCAAACCCGTGTACGTCTTCGAGACCGGCGGCACGACCGGCATTCCGAAGTCACGCATGGTGATCGAGGATCACTGGATCGACTACGAAAACTTTTCGGCCACGCTGCCGGACGAGCATTTCCCTCCCGGCTCGAACTGGCTGATGCTCGGCCCCTCTGGCCCACGACGATTGCGGCTCGCGGTCGAGCACCTCGCGCAACATCGCGGCGGCATTTGCTTCTGCGTGGACCTCGACCCGCGCTGGGTGGTGAAGCTGCTCAAGAAAGGTGACGTCGCCGGAGTGAAGGCCTATGCCGGACACGTCATCGACCAAGCGGTCACGATTCTCTCGGCCGGTCACGACATCAAGTGCGCGTTCGCCACACCGAAACTGCTCGAAGCGCTCGCACTCAAGCTGATGGATAACGGCAGCAGCATCGAAGAATCCGGCATCAAGGGGATCTTCGCGGGCGGCACCGAGTTCACTCCGCAGTGGTATCGCTTCTGCCGCGAGGAACTGCTCGGTCCGAACGTCTACATCACGCCGACCTACGGCAACACGCTGATGGGCCTCGCCTGTGGCAAGCCTTTCGATCCGGCCGACAACTTCAAGATCACCTACTACGCTCCGCAACCGCGAGCGGTGATCGAGACCGTCGAGTTCAACGACTACAACCAAGTCGTCGGATACGGCGAGACGGGCCGAGTGAAACTCTACACGATGACGAAAGAACTCTTCGTCCCCGGCTTCATGGAACGCGACGAAGGCGAACGCGAAAAGCCACACGACAAATACCCGTGGGACGGCATCAGCGGCACGCGACCGTTCCACGAGTTCGCGGCTACGACAACCGTCGGGGTTTATTAGTTTCTGAAGTGAGGACCGTTCGCAACGGGATGCGGTCTGCTATGACTGCAACTGCCTGGACACGGAAATACCCACAGGCGTTTTTAGAGATTTGAAGCAAGGAATTGCGAGTGGCGAGTACGACTGTTGAAGATTTGATCCTGCGTGCAAAAGAGGCTAGCGATCGGTTTGAGAATCAAGCCCGCAAGCCGATTGTTATTGAATTCGCAGGTTGTCCTAAGGCAGGCAAAACAAGCACGATTGGGCAGGTTGTCGCGTTTTTCAAGCGGACTGGCTTCAAGATCCAGGTGGTGATTGAACGTGCTTCGGTTTGCCCGATCCGTGACAAAAAGCAAGCGAATTTCAACGTCTGGACCGCTTGCACCACGCTCGCCAACTTACTTGACAAGACACAAGAGACTCCCAGCCCAGATGCTCCTCAAATTCTGATACTAGACCGTGGCCTGTTTGATTCCATCTGCTGGTTTCAAATAATGGAACAGTGGGTTCGATTAAGTCCTGCTGATCGCGAACGAGTTGAGTCCTTCTTGCTCATTGACGATTGGCGAAAGCGTCTGTCGGGAGTGATCTTGATGCTGGCGTCGCCCGAAGACTCAATGGAACGAGAGCAAGGGTTACTGCCTGTCCCCGCGTCATCCGGTTCAATCATGAATCCGGATGTCTTGGCTCAGATGCGAACGACAATCCAAGCCGTTGCCGAACTTCACAAAGACCGTTTCCGGATTTTCACAGTTGATACTTCGAGTTCACCCTACCGAAAAAAACAACAGAAGGTTTGTGAATCCGTCGTGGAGCAAATCCTCACGTTAATTGAAGAGCACATTGCCGAGGAGATTCTGTTCGTACCGCGCCAAGTGATCGAGGATGCGTTTATGAACGTGTCCGTGTTGCGAGGCGATGCTGCGTTGCAAATCGTCAACTCATTTGCGACTCAAGGTCTCTTTCAACCACGCGATGTCGTTGAGAGCAACTCCGACGTTGTGCAGGCGATCCCCATTGCTGTCGTGCGCAATCAAAGCGGTGAAGTTCTACGATTGCGTCGGAAGGAACGAAACGAGGAGAACGCGTTGCACAAGGAAATTGTGCTTTGGGCGGGGGGACATGTTCGGAAAGAAGATTCCGCAAATGGCGAGACCTTGAAACATGCGTTGGCAAGAGAGCTTCACGAAGAGCTTCGACTCGATGTTGACGTGGAAAGCCTGACGTTAATTGGTGCCGTCTATACCCGTGCCACGGAAAAAACCATGAAGCACGTTGCCATCGTCTACGAGTGGCGAGCAAAGTCGGACGACGTCGCGGTCTGTTTGAGTTCAGCGGAGTTTTTTGAGCGACGCGGCACTGCCGTGAGTGGAACTTTCGTGAGCGTTAAAGACATTGAGCGAGACGTGGATAACAAGAATATCTCTGAGCCCTGGTCAACGGAGATCGTTCGCAAGCTGCTGGCTGAAACATCAGGGAAGTCGGAGAAAGAGCTGTTCTGACGCCGACGACAGAGTGACCGACAAGATCAATTCAATAAACCCAATGAGGAAGACGCGATGCTAGAAATTCCTGTGATCCGCTGGGGTCAACCATACGAGTCGATGGAGAAGGACAACGTCGTCCACTTTGAAACGGGCGAGGCAATTGCCACCGTCAATCAGGCCAACGGTGGCCTCATTAAGATGGACATGCGAAAGGCTGCGAAGGCTCGCGACATCCTGCGGCAGTTCACCGTCGAGCAGCTTTGCGACATGGCGGTGAAGGCGGCGGACCTCTATCAGCACGCGACCTTGCCACTCGGCAACGGGACGCAGAATCCGGCGGAGTTCTGCCGGATGCAGTCGGCGACAACCGGCCTGCCGGAGCACATGTGTGCTGGCAACATGAAGAAGAACGCCTATGTGCTCCGCAACATGCGGCACACGCTGGAGGCTCTGACTCGCGGGCTGCCGTTCGAGATTCTGAGCAAGGGCTACGGCATGGAAAGCCGTGGCGTGACGGTCAGTTATCAGTCGCAGACGTCGGTGTTGGGCATGGTGCTGCCGTCGAACTCGCCCGGCGTGCATACGCTGTGGATGCCGGTCATTCCGTTGCAGGTGGGCCTCGTACTCAAGCCCGGCCCGCAAGAACCGTGGACGCCGTACCGCATGTATGAGGCGTTCGCTCAAGCCGGTGTGCCGCGCGAAGTTTTCTGTATCTACCCCGGCGGGCCGGAATGTGGTGCCGCCGTCTTGGAGACGTGTGATCGAGCGATGATTTTCGGCGGCACGCCGACCGTGGAACGCTATCACGGCAACCCCCGGGTGCAGGCCCACGGACCCGGCTTCTCCAAGATTTTGTTCGGCGACGACATGGTCGATCAGTGGGAGAAGTACATCGACCTGATGGCTGAAAGCGTCTTCGCCAACAGCGGCCGGTCGTGCATTTCGTGCTCAGGCATTTGGGCCAGTCGCCACACCGAAGAGATCGCCGAAGCAATCGCCAAGCGGATCGGCCCGGTCGCTCCGCTGCCGATGAACGATCCGACTGCCGCACTCGCCGCGTTCACCGTTCCGGGAGCCGCAAAGGCAATCAACGCTCAGATCGAAGAGTTAGTGAAAGCCCCCGGCGTCACCGAAGTCACCGCGAAGTACCGCAACGGTGACCGCCATGTCGGTCACGAGCGATACGATTTCCTCCGTCCGACGATCGTCCACTGCGACAGCCCCGAACCCACGATCGCGAACACCGAGTACATGTTCCCGTTCGCCAGCGTGGTGAAGTGCCCGCAAAACGAAATGCTCAAGCGAATCGGCGGCACGCTCGTCGCCTCGTGTCTGACGAAGGACGAGCAATGGTCGCGACAACTGCTCGACGCGACCAACATCGACCGGCTCAACATCGGCGAAGTGAAGACGATTCAACTTCACTGGATGCAGCCTCACGAAGGCAACATAATCGACTTCCTGTTCCGAGCGCGAGCTTTCCAGAACAGCCCACCGCCGTCGCACTGAGTTCGTAATCCCGCCTTCAGGCGAAACGGAGACAGCCGAAATGAAGGTCGGCCACTCACCACTGCGTGCGATTTTGTTGGTGGTGGGTGTCGGCCTCGGTTGGTATTTGCTTGCCGCGATACTTCAATCAGGCGTTGGGGGCGGCCAGGGACTCGACTCACCCGATGGCCAGTTTCACATCTCTGTGTGGCGGCTGTTGAGTGACTCATCAACGGACCGGTACACGATCAAGCTTGAGGTTGCCGGAACGCATAAGGAAATCCGTCGGTTCTCAATTCATCCCGTGAACGGACGACCGAAGCAGTCGGCTCGTGGTGCTGACCGAATTATTGAATGGAGCCCAGACAGTTCGTTCGCAGATATCACGCTCGATCACGAAAAAGTCTTGCGTGTTTTTGTTCCCGATCAATCAGATTTGGCTCTGTCTCGCAAACCGTAGGCGAGCCTTATTAAGGCTCGCCATCAGCTCACGAAATGTGTGATGTTCTGCATTCGGAGATGTCCCGTAAATGATGGTCAGCCTCGGAGAGGCTGACCATCATTTACGGGACAACGCCAGCGATTAATTAAATTCAAGCGACAGAACGATGCGGTCTTG
>JANNDA010001328.1:0-2184 GCA_031387195.1 Planctomyces sp.
GGAAGTTGTTTCAGTTCGTTTCCAGTATCGCCAACTGCTGATTCGCAGGCGGGCCGCCTACTCCACGTCGCTCGGCGTCTCACCACGCAATACCGGATGCACGAACAAATCATGCGGTTTTCATCCGCTGAATTTTACGACTCGGCGCTCATCGCCGCCGAGCCTGTGCGCGAACATCTCTTGTCTGGCCTGCCGAACGTGACAGCGTGCTCGTTGACTCAAACGGCGATCCAGTTCATCGACACTGCGGGCTCAAGTTGCGACGAGCGAGAGGAAGTCGATGGCTCTAGCCGCGACAATCCCGGTGAGGCAGAACATGTGGCCCAGCTCGTCGGCGACTTGATCGCCATCGGGGTCCAGGCATCAGAGATCGCCGTGATCTCGCCGTACTCCGCTCAAGTCCGATTGCTGCGACAGCTTCTGTCAGACACCAACTTGGAGATCGACACCGTCGATGGATTTCAGGGTCGTGAGAAAGAAGCGGTCATCATCTCGCTGGTCCGATCGAATGCCATCGGCGAACTTGGATTCCTCGCCGACACTCGCCGCATGAACGTCGCCCTGACGCGAGCCCGTCGCAAACTGATCGTGATCGGCGATAGCAGCACGCTCGCCAACCACCCGTTCTATCTCCGCTTGCTCGATTACTTTGAACGAGAAGGTGCGTATGGAACAGTCTGGGATCTCGGCTCCGTGGGTGACGTACCGATGTAGGTGAGCGGGGCTGACGTCCATTGGCACTTACTTTAGAACCGGGCGAGTAGCGGAGCGGCGCAAGCCGCCCGGTAGTGTCGAGTTTGATCTCGCTTCAACCGGACGGCTCGCGCCGTACCGCTACTAACGTAAGTGCCATTTGCCTGACGCCGCCCCGTTCGCCTTCACGGTGATTTCAGGGCTAACTACTCGGCTGGCCTTTGAACAACTTGCGTTCCATGCGAGGCACGAACGGCGTCCAACTGGAACCCGTATTGGGATCGTCGGCGATCGTCCGAGCGAACTCGTGGATCTTCGCATCAAGGTTGTCGAGGTAATGCAGCGCGATCGCCTCCGGAGTCATCGGCAGCCGGCTGCTTCCGAATTCGTAGGTGCCGTGATGACTGATAATCATGTGCTTCAACCGCAATGCGAGTTCCGAAGGAAACTGCTCGGCGGTCATGCGAGTCACTTCGACGATCTTCTGTGACAGCATCTCGACGCCGATGATCATGTGCCCCAGCAACTGCCCCTCATCGGTGTAAACGAAGGCGTTGTCGAGGCTCATTTCGCGGACCTTTCCCAAGTCGTGCAAGAAGATGCCGGCCATCAGGATGTCGAAGTTGACCGCTGGGTACAAATCCTCGATCCGCTTCGCCGTCTCCAGCATGTTGACGATGTGCTCCAATAATCCGCCGCGATAGGCGTGATGCGTTTTGACGCCAGCAGCCGCGTTGGACAAATCATTCATCAACGCATCGTCAACGAGGAAACACTCCATCAACGCACGGAGTTGCGACTCTTCAATCGACAGCAATAAGTCTCGGAGCCGTTTCAGCAACAGATCGATACTGGCTGTCGGTCGTTGCTCAAAATCGTCCGGATTCATGTTGTCGGACGAGACAGCTCGGATGGCGGTCAAAATCATCTGCAAATTGCCCTGATGGAGCTGAACCTTGCCACGTACTCGGACGAAGTCACCGGCATGAATGTCAGCGACGCTCTCTTCGGTGATGTTCCACATCAACCCGGACATCGCCCCAGTGCGGTCGCGGAGTGACGATAACAAGAAAAGATTGGCTTGACGGTTCGCTCGCAGTTGCTTGTCGGACAGCAAATAAACTTCATCGACGGAATCGCCATCCTTCAATTCTTTGAGAAACTGCCGAGCCATGCCGAAGACTTTCGTTCCAAGATTCACCGAGTTCAAAAAAGAATCGGCTGCGAGCTGAATTACACGGCTCGCAGCCGACCAAACGCGGGGGGATTCTAGGAGCGGGTCTCTCCGGCGGAAAGCGTGTTGTCTCAGCCGGCCTGACCGCGCGCGGCACTCGGCTCAATACTCACCCAAGACTTCACGGCCGCAACGAGTCGAGAGGCTGCGGTACGTGTTGTAGTCGATGTTGTGACTCAGGAATTTCACGTGTCCATCAGCCAGCAAGAAGTAGGCACCTCCCGGATGCCAGCTCGAAAAGTGCGTCTCGACACCAG
>JANNDA010001332.1:0-2478 GCA_031387195.1 Planctomyces sp.
AAAGACCGAGCGATGTACGACTGGCTGTTCGCTCAGCGCCGGAAATCGTAGCGCGGCCGTAAGTAACCCGAAGCGTCAGCGAGGGCGGATGCTTCACGGACCATGAACTCGAAGCGTTGAGGAGCGTCCGCCCTCACAGCCAGGGCTTCCAAGGTGCGTGATGATCTCGCAACACTCAGGTTGGATGTGGGATACATCAATCACCCTGGAGGCGACAAGGATGTTGCTCGATTCGGTCTTCAAGAATTTTCTGCGTCAGAAACCTTTTTGTGTGATGGCTCGGGCGGCCTTGGAGCGAATGCTTTCGGTTAGTCGCCTGGATGCGTTGTTTCGCCAAGTCGCCAGCGTGCAATACGAACGCAATCTGTTGTTCTCGGGGTTGGTCGAATTGATCGCTCGGGTCGTCACGCGAGTGGATCGTTCGGTGTTGAAGGCGTATGAGTCGCTGCAGGAGGTGCTCGGCGTTTCTGACGAAGCCGTGTACCAGAAGTTGCGGGGAATCGAGACGTGCGTTTCCCAAGCCTTGGTGCGTGACAGTTTTCGCGAGGCGTCCGCGGTGCTCACGAAGCTGGGCGTGGCCGAGACGTCGTGGGTGCCTGGGCGGCGTGTCAAGATTCTGGATGGCAACCATCTGCAAGCCAGCGAGCATTGCATCGCGGAACTGCGGGCCATCTGGGATGCTCCGCTGCCGGGGACGGCGTTGGTCGTGTGGGATCAGCCGACGCGGTTGATCAGCGACGTGTTCCTCACGGAAGACGGGCATGCTCAGGAGCGATCACTGCTGGGTGACGTGCTGGAAACCGTCGCGAAAGATGAACTGTGGATCGCGGATCGCAACTTCTGCACGCAGGGTTTTCTGTACGGATTGTGGGCGCGGAAGGCTCGGTTTGTGATTCGCCAACACGGCTCGCTGCCCGGCGAACTGCTGGGAAAACGGCGTCTGATCGGCCACACCCAACGGGGAGAGAAGGTCTACGAACAAACGCTGCGTCTGACCTACCAAGGTCGTGAACGCTGCGTGCGGCGTGTGACGGTGCTGCTCCAGAAGCCGACGCGCGACGGGTCTACGGAATTGCACATCGTCACCAATCTGACCAAGAGCGACGCCGATGCGGTCAAAGTGGCGGAACTGTATCAGGGACGTTGGAAGATCGAAGTGGTCTTCCTGCAACTCAAGACGGCGTTGCAGTGCGAGATCAACACGCTGGGTTATCCGCAGGCGGCGCTGTTCACGTTCTGCGTGGCGTTGCTGTTGGAGAATACGCTATCGATGCTGATGGGCTCGCTGCGTGCGGCTCACGGCGACGAGGTTGTGGAAGAACTTTCCGGCGACTCGCTGGCCTACGAACTGCGGAACACTTACGAAGGCATGATGGTGGCGATCGAACCCGAACATTGGACGGTCTTCTCCGAGATGTCATTGACGGAGTTCGCCAAGACGCTGCTCAAGTTGGCCAAGACGCTGGACCTGACTCGCTATCGCAAACGACGCCGTGGTCCGAAAAAACCCGCCACACCGCGCACTCAATACCACAACGGCGGCCACGCCTCGACAGCCAAAATTCTCGCACTCAGAAAGCCCAAATAACACACCTTGGAAGCCCTGCCCCAACGGGGCGGCCCTCCTCATCGTTCGTCATCGTCGATGACGTGTTTCGTGTTGGTCCAATTGAGAGCCGCCCCGTTGGGGCTGTCTGACCTCTGGGGATTGGCCACCCAGGCCGATGGCCTGGGCTGACATAGGCTCGCCCCTTCGGGACTAAACCGCAGGTGACATCGGGACCGCGGGTTGGTGTGTGACTCTTTGGTTCATGTCCTTGGTCGCAGAGCGACCGCCGAAGGTCGCCGTGGGTTTCCACCCATCCGCCGCGGCGGAGCCATCCCGCCAAACCATCTCGTCGCGGAGCGACGATTGAACCATCGCCACACCATCGGCCGCCCAAGGGATGTGTGTCGTCGTCTCCACACATTCCCTCGTCGCTCCGCGACGAACGATTCGCGCGTCATCAGCGCGTAGGATGGCCGCCCTCGGCCGTCTTGCGGTGTACTGGCCGCTCGCCCGAAAACACAGACGGCCGAGGGCGGCCATCCTCCGGCGCATCCGGCTTGCGCTGCGGACTTAGACTTGCTGTGGCCGAACTCGCAAGGTTAGTGTCTGTGGTGATCAGTCACTCTTGTGGTCGTCATGTCGGAGGTGGTCATCATGTTGTCGTCGGGAACCATTACGAGTTTGGAGTTGCCACTGGATAGCGACGTTTGGGGACTACTCCAGGACGAGGCGGTTCGATCCGGTCGGCCCACGGTTTCGCTGGTGTCCGACGTCGTGGCGAACTGGGTGCATGAACGACAGCGACAGCGAATCGCTCAAGAAATTGCCGAATTCGCGGCGACTCATGCCGGCAGCGAATTGGATCTCGACTCTGATTTGGAATCCGCTGCGCTCCAGACGCTCGGCGAGGAGTCATGATGAGACGCGGC
>JANNDA010001334.1:0-2360 GCA_031387195.1 Planctomyces sp.
CTATCCGTTCTGCACGATCGAACCGAACGAGGGGGTCGTCAGCGTGCCCGACGATCGGTTGCGGCGGATCAGTCAGTTCATCGTTCCCAAGAAGCTGGTGCCGGCGGCAATCAAGCTGGTGGACATCGCGGGGATCGTGAAGGGGGCCAGCGAAGGACAGGGGCTGGGCAACAAGTTTCTCAGCCACATTCGCGAAGTGGACGCGATCTTGCAGGTCGTTCGCTGCTTTGAAGACCCGGATATCATTCACGTCACTGGCAAGGTCAATCCAGTTTCGGACATTGAGGTCATCGAAATCGAGTTGATGTTGGCCGACATCCAAACGTTGGAGAATGCTCTGCCCAAAGCGGAGAAGTTGGCTCGCGGTGGCGACAAAGAGGCGAAGCTGCGCGTCGAAGTGTCCAAGAAATGTCTGGCTCACTTGCTGGCGGAACAGCCGCTCCGCAAACTGGAATTCGACGAGTTGGAAAAGAAGGCGGTCTCCAGTTTTGGCTTGATGACCGCGAAGAAGATTCTGTACGTGGCCAACGTGGACGAGAACGATTTAGAGGGCAAGAACCCGCTCGTGCAGCAAGTTCGCGAGTTCGCTGCGAAAGTGGGAGCGGCTGTTGTTCCTGTCTGTGCGAAGCTCGAAGCGGAGATCGCCGAACTCGATGAAGCCGATCGCGCCGAGATGCTGGCCTCGTCGGGACTCGCCGAGCCGTCGTTGGCCGTCCTCGCTCGCGAGGCGTATCGCGTGCTCGGCTTGCAGAGCTACTTCACCGCCGGAGAAATGGAAGTCCGCGCGTGGACGATTCCGGTCGGAGCGACCGCTCCGCAAGCGGCAGGAGTCATTCACACCGACTTCGAGAAAGGTTTTATTCGCGCCGAGGTCTACACGCTCAACGACTTGGAAACCTACAAGACCGAGAAGGATATTCGGCAAGCGGGCAAGCTCCGCGTTGAAGGGAAAGCCTACGTCATGCAAGACGGCGATATCTGCCATTTCTTGTTTAATACGTAGCTGCGGTTTTAGTGTAGCCTGCTCTCGCCGAGAGCGGACGCGGCTCGCGAAGCGAGCCGCACGAACGGCTCTTGGCGAGAGCCAGCTACACTGAGGCGTCGCCTATCACCCAACTTGGTGATCTCACATCAAACGTCATCCGCTGCATCGTCAGCGGATGCGTGAACGTGATTCGCTGGGCCAGCAGACAGAGCGGCGGCGAATCAACCGGATGCGTTTGCGTGTCACCGAGCTGTTGATCCCGCAGATAAATCTGGTCGCCACAGATAGGCCAGCCGAGTTGCCAGAGGTGGACTCGGATTTGATTCGTGCGCCCGGTGACGGGGATGACTTCGAGCAATGCCGTGCCGTCCGCGAATCGTTCGAGGACGCGGAAGTCGGTGCGAGCAGGGAGTCCTGACTCTTCGTCGATCTCACGAGAACCGTACTCGCCGGGAGCTGCGGTGATCGGTGCGTCGCACGTGAAGTGATCGCTCGGCGGGTGCCCTTGAATCCGAGCGAGATAGACCTTCTCGACTTCGCCGCGAGCGAACTGCGGTTGCAGCATTCCGGCGAAATGTTTCGTGCGCGCGAACACGACGATGCCCGTGGTGTTCGCATCCAGTCGATGCGCGGGGCGCGGCTTCTGCGGGCAATAGACCTCGCCCACGATGGACTGCAACGTGTGGCGATTGAACCGGCCGCTGGGGTGCATCGGCAACGGAGCGGGCTTGTGCAGGACGATGATCGCCTCGTCCTCGTACAACAGCCGGATGTCGGCATTCACATCCGGTTCGCTGGTCGCGGGTTCGAGATGCAAGTAACGCTCGCCCGCATGAACGACTTGATCGGGGCCGACTGGCTGATGATCGGCGTTGAGCATTCGGCCTTGCTCGCACAACGTCAGCCAATGTTCGCGCGGCACATGGCCGAGGATGCGGTGAAGAAAATCGAGCAGCGTCAAACCATCAAACTTGGCGGAGACTGTCAGCGGACGGACGTTGTCATACGGCTGGCTGCCGGGAAGCGGTGACGTCACGCGACGGATCGCCGCCTGACGCGCTTCAATCGCCGCTGCCCGCTGCTCTTCGTCAGTCTTGAAGCAGTACGGACAGGACTGAGCCTCGACGAATCGCGGATCGTCGCGGTCTTCGGGCATCAGCGGTGTGAGGCAGGCAAAGCACAGCGAACTCGACGTTTCCTGCAAGCTCGGATCAACGCCGACGCGCCGATCGAAGACGAAGCACTCGCCGTCGTAATGAGCGTTGCCGCATTCTTCAAAGTATTTGAGGATGCCGCCGTCGAGCTGAAAGATGTTTTGAAAACCTTCCCGCTCCATGAACGGTCCCGCCTTCTCGCAGCGGATGCCGCCGGTGCA
>JANNDA010001386.1:0-19134 GCA_031387195.1 Planctomyces sp.
CGTCGGCCATCAACGGAGACGGACCATCCAGCGTCAGCTTGTCGGCGTTCGGTGCCAATTCGTGCTCGCAATTGAGCATGTCTTCGTAGGTAATGACTTGCCCGGTGTGGCAAGCCATGCGGCCCATCGCCGTGACCAAACTGGACTTCGTGCCGCGTTCGGCTTCGTTGTACGGCTTGTCGGTGCGGATGGCTTCGATGAGTTCGTCCCACTCCAGTTGGTACGGGTCCAACTCCGGCTTCGGGCAATCCCAAACGAGATCTTCTTTGACGAACTTGTGCCCTTTGTAAATGCGGGCCTTCGACGGGTGATGGCCTGACTGAGACACGACGGCCGAGCCCTTCGTGCCGTGGACGAAGGTGGCGAACTCCTGATGGCAACCGGGCATCGTGCGTCCGGCGAGATACATCTTCGTGCCGTCGGCGAAGGTGTATTCCGTGTTGTACGTGTCGAAGTTCTGGTCGATGTTGTCGCCCCGGAAATGACGACCGCCGTGTCCCTTTGCCTCGACAGGAAACGCGTCTTTCATCCAGCAGCACTCGTCGATGTTGTGGATCAAGAAGTCGCTGAAGCCACCACCGCTGAGCCACAAAAAACCGTGGAAGTTGCGAATCTGAAACTGAAGTTCGCTCATCCCTGCCGGCTTTGGCCCGACGGCTGCCGTGCCGGTTGGACCGGCGATGCGGTAGGCTCGCAACAAGATCAGGTCGCCCAACTCTCCTCCCTTGATCCGATTGAAGAGTTCACCGCGCGACTTGCAGTGACGGCACATCAAGCCGACACCGACTTTGAGATTCTTCTTCACCGACTCGGCGGCCAATTCCAGCATTTTGCGGCTGGTCGGGCCATCGACCGAGGTTGGCTTCTCCATGAAGACGTTCAAGCCCTTCGAGATCGCGTAGGTGAAATGTACCCAACGAAATACGGGCGGCGTGGTGAGGATGACCACGTCACCCGGCTTGAGAACGTCCATCGCCTGCTTGTAGGCATCGAAGCCAACAAACTTGCGGTCGTCGGAAACATCAACCTGGGCATCGAAGCGTTGCTTGATGTTGCTGTAGCTCGCGCTGAGCCGGTCATTGAAGACGTCCGCCATCGCGACGAGTTTCACGGGGCCGCTCTTTGTAGAGAGTGCGTTTGAAGCGGCACCCGTGCCGCGGCCACCGCAGCCGATCAAGGCGATTTGAATGGTGTTATTCTCGGCGGCAAACGCGCCCGGCAAGGCGGCACTCGCAAACACGGAAGCGGCGGCAAGCTGCCCCGAAGTCTTCAACAGGTCACGGCGTGACAGGCTATTCGTGGAAGTATCGCTCACGACGAGGTCTCCTTGGGTGATGCGTTAGGCGAGATTAAACGAGTGCGGCGTTTCGCGCGGGCATCAAGTTAGCCAATGACCTCAAGGTGCGACAGTGTGGCGCGACGCTCTGCGTCGTGCCACACTTTGGCAATGTCGGACCATCAGCCTTTGCGAGGAAGCTCACGAGGCCGGCGGATCACGACGGAGTTCAGAACTCGTTGCACTCCTGAAACTCGGCGCACCAAACTGTCGATGTCAGTCGAGTCGTCGTCCGTTTCCAGAACCCCTTCCAGAAAGACGCCATCGTCGATGCGTCGCACCACCAGTGACGTGAAGTTGAGGTTCGATTCAAACATCAACTGATGGCGGATGTCTTGCTCGAACCGATGCGGATGAATGAGTACCGAATCATCCGGCGAACAGACCACGGTCACTTCAGCCGCAGGCTCTGCAACGGATGCAGTACGGCGACTTAAGCCACTGATAGAAGCACTCCGATTTCGCATGATCAACTCCTTCGATTGCGAGCAAACAATCCTTTGTTCATCCACGGGAATGTGGACCCCAACAGAGCAGCGAAGGCGAAGTCTATCCTGGAGATTCCAATTGACGAGTACAAAATCTAGAACGAGCTGAATTCATCCGGAATTCAGACGGCCGATAAATGTTGTTCAATCCAGCCAATCAGCGCGTGAGCGACTTCTTCTTTGGAACCGTCCCAACTGGCAATCGGTTGTCCCGACGCGTCAATCAATTCCACGGAGTTCGTCAGCGAGCCGATCGCACTCGGATCGTTGAGCACAACGACATCGCAATTTTTAGCACGCAGCTTCTGCAAGGCGTTTTCGCGGGAATTAGCCGCTTCGAGCGCAAAGCCGACGATCCAACGGTTTCCTTTTTGTCGCCCTAAACCGGCGAGAACATCATCGGTCTCGATCATTTCAATCGTGATCGGGCCGCCCGTCTTGGCAATTTTTCCCGTGATGCGATGCAACGGCTTGTAGTCACAGACAGCCGCCGCAGCGATGACTCCGTCACATTTCGGAAACGCCGCTTCGCAGGCCATCCGCATGTCATCGGTTGTTTGAACGGAGAGAACTTCGCAGCCGGTCGGCGGCGTGAGATCGACAGGGCCAGTCACCAGAACCACTTGATGCCCGCGTGAAACCGCCTCCGTCGCGAGTGCGTATCCCATGCGACCGCTGCTGGCGTTCGACAGATACCGCACGTCGTCCAGGTACTCGCGAGTCGGTCCCGCCGTAATGAGAATCCGCATCGATGAATTTCGCTTCCCGTCGAGCCAACGTTCCTGTCAGCTCCCTATTTTCTTGGTCAACTTGTGCGGTCACGAACCGTTCGCGACAGTCTGACTGAACGATGATAACGCGGCCTCAAATGACCGCCACGCACGGCGTGATGATCCGTGACAGGTTTGGAAACATGACGTACTTTGCGGTTCTGCCAGCAGGGGCGCTTCGGGTTAGCGTCCAGACTTTGCTCGCAGCAATCGTCCTTTGCATCGGCATCGTCGATCGAACTCAAGCACAGTCGATTGATCGCGCACCGGCCGCTGTGGAATGGCAAGTTCTCATCACGCCGTTCAACGTCGATACGACAGATCCGTGGGAATACTCACGACGTGGCGGTGTCTTGAGTCCGGGCCACACGGCCTTCGGACGAGTTTGGAATCGACCGCTGCGGTCGCTGACGATTCGTCCGGCTCACGACCATGAGACACGACAACTGGGGACGTCGGTCATGGGCGTTCCGATCGTCGGCCACTTCTTTGGGTCAAGCGGTCCCAAGACGCTGATTTTCGCTGCGATTCACGGAGACGAACCGACGACCGCACATGTCACACGACAGCTTGTAGATTATCTCAGCAAACATCCGGAAGGATATTTGGGCCGTCGAGTCCTTGTGATACCAGTCGCGAACCCGGATGGCCTCGCTCGACAAACGCGAGCCAACGCGCGGCAGATCGACTTGAACCGCAACTTCCCCTCGAAGAATTTCGCAGTCGGAAAGAAGGGCCGGTATTTTTGCGGCGAGCAACCTGCCAGCGAACCGGAAACACAATCGCTCATGCTCTTGATCGACGACTGGCAACCCGACCGCATCATCACGATTCATTCCATCGTACGCGGCAAGCACGGCAACAACTTTGATGGGCCGGGGGAAGCGTTGGCTCGACTCATGAGCCGGCACAATGAGTACGCGGTCTTGTCTTCGATCGGATATCCGACTCCCGGAAGTTTCGGCTCATGGGCAGGTGTCGATCGACAGACTCCGACGATCACGTTGGAACTCCCCAGCGATGCGACGGGCGAGGCTTGTTGGCGTGAATGCCGTGATGCGCTGCTGGCGGTGATCCAGGCCAGTAGAGAGCCAGAACGCCCCGATCATCCGTAGCGGTCGCCGAGACAATTTGACTGCTGTTGATTGAATTCTCCGATTCGATGCTTATCGTGATTCGTCGCTGAATGCCCATCGTATCTTCATTTGTCTTTGCAGCCGCTCGGCTAACTTTGGGCTCACATTCAGAAACATCGCGGGCCAACGCGAAGGTGTCTCTTCCTCATTTCTCAATTAGGAGCCTTCAATGTCCACCACACCAGAGCGGACGAGTGGATCGTCCGGAGCCTCAGAGATGGAGCAACTCGCTTCACGCCTTGACGAATTGCAGCGCCGCAGCGATGCGTTGACGGCAGCACTCGAACGATCGCGCCGGACGCGACGATTGATCATGGTCGCCTTTCTGGCATTCGTCCTTATCGCCGGTTGGCGCTTCTATGCGCTCGCCAACACGCTGCGCAGCAAGGACTATCAAGATCGCTTGACCGTCGCGTTACAGAAATCGGTCGCCACGAATCAGGATACGTTTTCCAAAGAGGCTCAGCGGCTCGTTGACGGCATCACGCCTGTGGTCGGCACCGCGTTCACGGAGCAATCGAAGAAGGATCTGCCGTTGTTCATGCAGGTGATCGACAAGGAGCGACAGACGCTGATGGACGGTCTGCCGAAACGGATGTCGGAACATGTCGAGAAGCATCACCACGAAATGCTGCGACGGCATGAAAAGCTGATTCAAACCGAATTCCCGACCGTTCAGAACGCCGAGGTCCGTGACCGGATGATGGGAAATGCCTGCATCGCGTTGGATCGACTGGTCAAGAAATACTACGTCGATGAATTCCAGAAGGAGTTTCAGAAGATGTCCACTTCTTGGAATGACTTCCCACCCGCCGACATGCCGGCTGCAGGAGATCCGCCGCTTGAAGAGCAGCTCATGGGAGAATTGATGGACTTGGTGGCCGTGAAGATGGCGCATCACCGATCTGCGGCTGCGAAATAGCCCCCGCGATTCGGTCCATCTGCTTGTTCTTTTCCCGGATGATTCACTGACACTTTGAAAGGGTTCATGATGAGCACACCTAATTCAACTGCTGCGGCCTCGATGCCAAGCGTCGTTGCTCGTTTAGATCAAATGACCAAACAGATTGCTCAGCACGAAGCGGCGATGAATCGTGCTTCCAGCACCATGGGCACAGTCGGGCTGCTGGCGCTCGTGCTGATGTCCGCGTATTTCTTTTATGGATACGTCCAGATCGCCGAATTGCTGGACCCGAATAAGCTGGTCCCCTTGGGAGCCAGCATGTTGGAAAACAACCTGCCGGCAGCTCGCCAAGCGATTGTTAAACAAGTTTCCGACTCGGCCCCCGCTTGGGCTGAGCAACTCAGCGTGCAAGCTCGCGGAGGCATTCCGACGTTGCGGAACAAGCTGGAAGATTACGTGATGGAACAAACGGACGACTTGTTGGGCCAAGCCACCAGCGTGACCGAACAACAATTCCAAAAGACGATCCAAGAGAATCGAGAACTGCTCGATAAGGGCTTTAAGGAACTCGCTACCAGCGAGAAACTTTCGGAAGAAGTCCTCAACGCATTGGTCATCGCACTCGAACAGCAACTTCAGGCAGACATGAAGTCGCAAGCCGAAATCGTATTGGAGACGTTGCGGCATCTCAGCGATCGAGTGAAGCGTTTGGAAGTTGGCGGTAGCACCGATGAAGAAGAGAAGATTGAACGCCGCGTGCTGATGTTGGCTCGCCGATTGCAATTGATGGAAGCTGATCCCCGTCCGATCCAGGCACCCGAAGTAAAGTCTGCAGCCGCTGACAAACCTGTCGCATCCGATGAGCCAGCTTCTGACAAATCAAACGACGGCAAGAAGGCGGATACGAAAGACGATCTGCCTGCCAAGGAGAAAGAGGCCGCCACCGATTCCGATGGCAAGGCGGAAAAGGCGACCGAGAAAAAGACTGAGTAAAGACGACTGATGACGCTTGACTGGGGAGCCAATTGTATTTGGCTCCCCAGTTTTTATTGTTGCTCGTCCACTCAACCGAGCCACTCGTTGACGATTTCTTTCACCTCTTCGGCTTCGAGCGTGTCGTGAGCCAGCAGGTGATCAGCCAACGCCGCGATCGCCGACCAATACGGTTCTGAGTCCATCAGGCGATGCAGCTCGACGGTGATTGATTCGAGGTATTCCAGTCGCCGCCGAGGATTGTCGAAGAGCGATTCGGCAAATGCCCACGCCTCTTTCCAATCGGCCGCCCACTCCGCGACCAGACCGGGATGATACGGATCGCCGCTGTAAAGCATTTCGGCCACCGGACCCGCGAGCGAAACTTGGATCGCCTTCTCCCGATACTCACGTTCGGTCAGCCGCGACATTCTCCAAACAATCTGTGTGTCGCCAAATCGCTGTGGCCCGTCGTCGTTGTCCGGGTCGATCGTGACCGAACGGACTTTGGCTCCCAAGTACGTGGCCATGAAGGCGTGCCCCGCTTCGTGATAGGCCGTGAGTTCCATCATCGCTTTCCATGTCGATCAATAATGGATCGCTAGCCAGACCGTCGGCTGATCGGGATCAGTCCACTCCACTTGGTGCCGCCGATGTGCGGGGATGTTGAGAATGTCCCCCGGCTTCATTTCATTGGCTGTTTCGTCGCCGTCGAATCGCAAGCGAGCGGCTCCGGCCAACAGCATGACCAACTCGTGCTGATCTTGGTCGTACCAGAATTGCTCGGGCGAACTGTGACCGTGCGACACGATCCGTTCGATGCGAAGTCCAGGCTTGTTGAGGATCGTCTGAAAGAGTTCGTCGGTGTGCTGAGCCGGGATGTCGGCAAATAAGTTTGAGAGTCCGACGATGTTTTCGTGTTCCAATTCAAGGCTCCTCAGTGTTGAGTCGTTTCTACTCTGGCCGGTTTGAAAACAACACTTCAAACTCGTGCTGCTCTGCAATCATTCGGCGAGGTTTACTAATGACGCTCAAAGCCTGTCACTGTTGTGGACTGATTCACGAGCTTCCGACTTTAGAAGCTGGACAAGCCGCCGTTTGCACGCGCTGCCAAGCCGTGGTCTGCGGGACAACGACCGGGCGGCGTGCGGCGGCTCGAACGGCCGCGCTGGCACTCTCGGCACTGATCTTGTTTTGGCCAGCCGTGTTGTTGCCGATCATCGAAGTCGAGCGATTGGGGCATCGTCATGCTTCGAGCTTGTTGTTCGGCACGCTGGAAATGTTGCGGCACGGCAGTTGGTTTGTCGGCTCAATCGTGCTGGTATTCTCAATCGTGATTCCGCTGATGAAGCTGCTGCTGTTGTTGGAACTGTGCCTGTTGGGCGTACTGCATCGGCGTCACAAGGCGGCGACATATCGGTTGGTCGAGCAGATGGGCCGGTGGAGCATGATGGATGTGCTGTTGCTGGCGTTCTTGGTGATGCTCGTGAAGCTCGGCAGTTTGGTGGAGTTTCACTTCGGCCCGGCGGTGGTGGCCTTTGTGATGTGCGTCGTGCTGAGCATGTTGGCCTCGCTCTGCTTTGATCCTCACGCCATTTGGGAAAACGAGACTTCTTGACGTTCAGCCTCTCGTGGTGAGACGTGGTGCCGCAGCCCTTCAATTCGGTCGGACGCGCAGCGCGCGGTCGAACCAGTCTTTGATGGAGACACGGAAGCCGGGAAGCACGTCTTCGCCGTCGAGTTCGTCTTGTTCGGTTTTCGTGACGAATATCTCCGGCGAGTGATAAATCCGCACCGTTCGCGTCGGCGGATCAACGTACCACACCAGTTTGACTCCCGCATCAAAGTAGTCTCGCAGCTTGCGAGCCATTTCGGCTTTGGTGTTACTCTCGCTGATGACTTCCACGGCGAGCGACGGAATCCAATCGGGAACCGCCGTGAGCGGATCGGCATCTTCCGGGATATTCTCATAGGCAATGAAGGCAACATCAGGAAAGCGAACTTGATCGGGAAGTACTCGATGCGGGCCATCAGCCCCTGCAACGATCCCAATATCTTGATCGTCCAAAAACGCTTGCAAAAGATGTCCAAGTCTAAACGCCAATCGTGATTCAACGTGTCCCATTGCTTTCTCCACCAGCACGCCATCAATGAGTTCGCACAGACACTTCGGCTCGCGGTTGCAGAGTCTCTCGACGTCCTCGACGGTCGCGGTGCCGGGCGGCGGAAACATGCGGATGCGGTTGAGCGGGACGTTTCCCAGTCGTTCCCACATTTCGGCGAACGTCTCTGGAGGTGCAATCGAAGTAAGCATTGTTGTGGTTCCTGATCAATGACCGGGTGACGCAGAGCAGTCTATGTCATTCGCGACTAAGAATGAAACCGGCCTATGGCTTTCCGTTCTCACGGAGAGCCTGTGAAAGAATTGATTTTCAGGCGAGCGGGGCGGCGTCAGCCCCCCGGTTTTGAGTGGATTTCATGACCACCGGGGGGCTGACGCCCAATGGCACTCACTTTGAAGTTCGCGGCCTGCCAATGTCGTCTTTCGCTTCGCGAAAGAACGCCCTTTCGCGGAGCGAAAGGCGACAAAGTGAGTCCCATTGGGCTGACGCCACCTCGCTCGCCCAATGATTCACGGGCTCGGAGCAGTCAATTGGCTCGGCATAGGTCATCGACGTGGCTTGTCAAAATTGTTGCGTCTTGTCGCAAGTAGCGATTCTTTGTCACGAAGCACCCTTGCGTGTTTTTTCGACGTGTCTACCTTAAGCCACACACTTCGTTTGTGGTTTCTGCGCAACGCCAGTTTACGAAAAGTGTTCTGAGTTTGACGTGTTGAATGCGGGCCACTCAATCAACGCCGACGCCTCAGAACGGTCACTCTAACGAGGACGCTTTTCGCAGACTTTATTTTCATTCGGAGGAGACTCGAAGGATGTTATTTCGCAATCGGCTTTCGTCGGCGTGGCCTTGGTTGATTGTTGTTGGTGCTCGTTTGCAGAATCGACGGACTCGTCGGCGTCGTCAGTCGGTCGAGCGATCGTGGAGTCTGGAAACGCTGGAGGTCCGCACGCTGATGAGCGCCGTGGCAACCGCTCCCGTGACCGCGATCCCTGTGACGGCAACGGTGACAATTCCTCGAACCGGCTTGCTGGGGCTGACGGCCTTGCAGATTGACTCGCTGACGGTCGCTCAAATTCAGACGATCAAAGTGGCGCAGTTTCCGTTGCTGTTGCCGAAGCAAATTCCGTCGCTCTCGACGGTGCAGGTGAAAACGATCATCAACGATAGCTTGATGCGCGCGATGCCCGTCGAGAATCGCGCGGCATTTACCGGCGATCAAATTCGGGCGATGAAGATCGCCGACATCGGATTGAATTTGCTGACGGACGATCAAATCAACGCGCTGTCGGTCGCGCAAATTCAGCTCTTGCGACCGAAGGATGTCGCGCAGTTGATGCCCGCACAAACGAAGTCGTTGACTGCCGCTCAATGGACGGCACTTGTCGGTGTCGTCGAGAACGCGAAGGCTCTGGCAACTCAGCAGGTTGGTAATCTGACGGTCGGGCAAATTCGGGCGGTGTCGCCGTGGAAATTCAACAGCCTGTCGGCGGAGCAAGTTCCGTTCTTGACTGCGGCACAGATCGCGAGCGCATCGGGAAGTTGGCCGTTTGAGTCGATGTCTGAGACGGCGTGCGAGGCGCTGACGGCGGGGCAGATCAAGTCGCTGATGGTTGGTTCGACTGGCGTTGATTGGCTCAGCGAGCGGCAACAGGGCTTCTTGTCGGCGGTGCAGATTCAGGCGTTGAATTATTGGGAGTTCGCCGAACTTGCACCGACGCAGATCATCTCATTGTCGGCGGACCAACTGGCGTCGATTCCCAACGAATGGTGGTTTGAACGAATCCCGGAAGCGGCGCGAGCAGCGCTGACTGCCGTGCAAGTGAAGTCGCTCAGGATCTCAGAAATCGGGCTTGATGGCCTGACGCCGACGCAGCGTGGGCAGATCAGCATCGCGCAGATTCAATCGTTGAAGTATTGGGACTTCAGTGACCTGTCCGTCACACAGACGCCGTCGCTTTCGGCACCGCAGATGGCCAGCATTCCGAACGAATGGTATTTCGGGCGGATGTCGCCAGCGGCTCGCGCGGCATTGAAGGCGGTGCAGATTCAAGCACTCAACGTGGAAGTGGTCGGGCTGAATTTGTTGACGCCGACTCAGGTCGGATTCCTTTCAGCCGATCAAGTGCGGCGGGTGACGTACGACGATTTTCATTCGCTGTTGCCGACGCAGACGCCGTTGCTGACGGCGAGTCAGTTGCAGTCGATCCCGAATGAATGGTGGTTCGGGCGGATGTCGCCACAGGCTCGCGCGGCGTTGACGGTGACTCAAGTGCGATCGCTGAACGTGGGCAACATCGGCCTGACTGGGCTGACTGCGGCACAGGTGGCGGCGCTGTTGCCGGCTCAAGTGCAGACTCTCGCGTACGACGACTTCCGTTATCTGCCTGCGACTCAGACTCCGTTCCTGACGACCGCTCAATTGGCGTCCATCGACAACGAATGGTGGTTCAAGCAAATCTCGGCACCGGCTCGCGCGGCGTTGACTGGCGATCAAGTTCGAGCCCTGTCGATCACCGATGTCGGGCTGAGCGGTCTGACGCGAACTCAGGTCGATCAATTGGCCACGGAGCAGATTCATCAGGTCGAACAAGGTGACTTCGACTTCCTCACGCCGAAACAGTCTCCGAATCTGGCTGCCGGGCAATTGGCGAACATCGACAACGGTTGGTGGTTCGGCCAAATGCCGGTCGATGCGCGAGCGGCTCTGACGGCGATTCAGATTCCTGCGTTGCCGATTGATGTCGTCGGGCTGCGATATCTGACGGCCAGTCAGATCGATTTTCTGACGCTCGATCAAATTCATGAGGTGGATTACGACGACTTCGACAAACTGCACGCGGATCAGATTGATGACTTGGCTGTCGAGCAGATCGCGACGATCCCGAATGGCTGGTACTTCAACAAGATTCCCGAAGCGATCCGAGCACATCTGACCGCGGAGCAAATTCAAGCTCTTAACGTGGCCATCGTCTCGATCGACCATCTGACCGCCTCGCAGCGATTGAATCTGACGGACGATCAGATTCAGGACTTGGACGACGGCTGGTACTTCCGCCTACTGACCGCCGACCAAGTGACGGCGCTCACTCCGGAGCAGATGGCGTTGATCGACAGCGGCTGGGAATTCGGAAGGATGTCAGACGAGGCACGGGCCGCGTTGTCGCGTGAACAACTTTTGGCCATGCCGGAATTCGTCCATGCGCAGTTGCTCGGGCTGGACGTCGGCATGTTTTCACCCGGTCCACTGGCCGACGACGGTCATGATCACACGCACGAGATGCCGACACCTCCGGTCAACGATGGATTGCCACACCCGGATGATCCGGCCAAGCGAGACGAACACTTGGCGTTGTTCGCGCTCGTGCCACGCGAAGCGGCGACGTTCGTCAGCATTGCCAGCGGCAATTGGAACGACACACACACTTGGCAGAATGGAGCGATCCCGAACGGCGGGGCGCAGGTGCTCGTCGCCGCAGGAACGACGGTGACGTTTGACGCTGTGCAGACCGACGCGATGCGCTGGGTTCGCATTGACGGTGAGCTGGATTTTGCGACGAGCATCGACACGCAGATGCTCGTCGAAACGGTCATCGTCGATCCGGCGGGGACATTGCACATAGGCACGGTCGCGAATCCGATCGTTAGCGGTGTGGCAGCTCGATTGGTCATTGCGGATGCCGGACATGCGATCGACACGACTTGGGATCCGGATCAGCTCAGTCGCGGCTTGATCGCCCACGGCACGGTGGCCATGCAGGGCGAGGAGGTCACGCCGTTTGTCTCGTTGGCGGTCGCTCCGGTCAAAGGGAACACGCAGTTGCAGCTTGACGAGACGCCGGTGCATTGGCGCGTCGGCGATCGGCTCGTGCTGACCGGAACGAGTACCGATCTCGATTCCAAACAAGACGAAGAATTGAAGATCGTGGCCATCAACGGCAACACCGTGACGATCGACTCTGACGACGTGACACCCGGAGCGCAGGGGCTCAATTTCAATCACACGCCGCCGGTGGGCTTCGGGTTGAAAGTGTACGTCGCCGACATGAATCGCAATGCCGTGGTGATGTCGCAGAATCCGGCGATCAACGACCGTCGCGGCCACGTGATGTTCATGCACAGTCAGAAGGTGCAGGTTCACAACGTTGGGTTCTACGGTTTGGGCCGCACAGACAAACGGAATCCGGCCAACGATCCGGTGTTTGGAGAAGACGGTACGGTTCTCGACACCACTGGGCTCAACGTGCGTGGTCGTTACGCCGTCCATTTCCATCGCACGGGGACCGATCGCACGAAGACTGCGGCTGAGATCTCCGGCAGCGCGATCGTCGATAGTCCGGGCTGGGGCGTCGTCAATCATCAAAGCTACGTGAACATGATCAACAACGTGGCCTTCAACGTCGTCGGCGCGAGCTTCGTCACCGAGTTCGGTGACGAGATCGGTTCGATGGTCGGCAACTTGTCGATTCGCAATGTCGGTTCCGGTGACGGGCTCGAAGATCGGCAAGATATTTTCGACTTCGGACACGGCGGTCACGGGTTCTGGTTGCAAGGCCCCGGTGTTGAAGTGGTCGATAACATCTCGGCGGGAGCGGCTGATTCGGCTTTCATTTTCTTTACTGCTTCCAGCAAGGCGGAGTTCAGCGCGGCAAACCTCGACGATCCGAGCCTCGCCGCCGGGCGGACTTCCGTCCCCGTGGGAACCGTGCCGCTCAAGCGAGTTTCCGGCAACACGGCGTTCGCCTCTGGAGCGGGGCTTGAGACCTGGTTCCACCTGACGCACATGAACGACGGTCAGTCATTCATCGACGACATGACGACGTGGAACACCGACCGAGGCATCTTCACGCCGTATACCGGACGGACGACGATTCGCGACGCATTGGTCATCGGCCGCACCGACGGCGGCTGGCTGTGGGGCACCGGCATCGACCGCAACAACGTCACGAACAACATGACCTACGAAAATGTGCAGGTCGTCGGTTGGGAGGTTGGGATTTCAGTGCCCGTCAATCGCTCGTCGGTGATTCGTGACGGCATCTTCCGCAACGTGCGGAACATCGAAATTGAAACGGCTCACGACACGCTCCGCACCGTCGATATCGTCGGCGATCTGGAGTTCTTAACGCTCACCCCGCGCGAACTCGGAGGGCGGTTGTCGTTTGATGTTTACCTGGATGGTTCCATCGACATCCGCAACCGCGACATCGAAACGTACTTCAGTCCGGACATCGTGCGGCTCGGAACGGTGCGGTTCAACAACCACCAGGTTTATTACGTGAAGCAAGCGGCGAACTACGTCCCGTTCCCCGCCGGAACCGACATGACATGGCTGCCTCCGGAAATTGTCGGCAAGACCAACACGCAATTGTGGGCGCAATACGGCATCGCTCCCGGTGGGATTATTGCTCCCGCAGACGCCGTCGCGGTTCCGCGCATCAACGGCCTGGTCGGTTCGCGGTCGGCCTATCTCCCGGCGTTGGACCTTCGCAGCGCGAAATACTCGAATCAGCCCGCGACGTATCGCCTGAGTTACGTGGACCCGATCGGCGACGAAGTGACCGAAGCCAACGTGACGCCGCTCCGAGAAGGCTGGAACTTGCTGACTCGCCAAATTGACGGCCACACGCGGACGTTCTTTGTATACGGCGACACGAAAGCTCCCGTGTTCATTCTCGACACGGTTCGCACCGACCTGCGAGTCAACCCGCTGGGCTTGAAGTTTGGCATCGTGGTTTACGGCACTGTGAGCGACGACAGCTTCGGCACAATGCACTTCCGCAGAGAGTTCAACGACCTGCAAACTCGGACGATCAAGACCGACGCGCAAGGAAAGAAATATCTCGAACTCGATTTCCAGATCCGCGATCTTGCAGGGAACACGACATCGGTGCTGCTCCGAGTGATGCTCGACTCGACCGTGCCGATCGTTCCCGGCACAGGCCAACGTGACCTTCCGCCGCGCGAGGTGCCGCGCACGCTTGCGGCTCTGCTGGAGTACTACTACCTGACCGGCGAAACGAACGCCGCGCTGCCGTAGGACGAGACTTGTCCGATCGTTTCCGTGTCGTGGCTATGCTCGTGATTGTTGGACGGTTTCTTCGCGCTATACTACCTCGCGATCTGGAAACCAGTCTGATGGCCACTCACTTGGAAACATGGGGATCTTATGCCGGCGCGAAATGGGAAACCGACAAACCTTCAAGAGCTGCGAGAGAGTGGCTGGGTTTCAAAGACGGTCAAGCAGGAGATTCGGGACAACTTTTTGCGAGCACTCTCGGCGGGCGATGAACTTTTTCCCGGCATCGTCGGCTACGAGAACACCGTCATTCCGGAAATCAACATTGCCCTCATCGCCGGACACGACATGCTGTTCCTCGGCGAGAAAGGGCAGGGGAAGAGCCGCTTGATGCGGACGTTGGCTCGGTTCCTCGACGAAGAGATTCCGTACATCCAGCATCCCGCAGCGCCGCTGCACGACGATCCGTTTCATCCAATCACGCGCGTCTGCCGTGAGTTCATCGCTTCCGTCCCACTGAGCGAAGTCCCGATCGGTTGGTGGCCGCGCTCCGAGCGATATGTCGAACGGCTCGCACCCGGAACGAAGTTCGCCGACATCATCGGTGAGATTGATCCGTCAAAGCTCGTCGCCGGAGTCAGCATGTCAGCGGAAGAGGCTCTGCATTTCGGCCTGATCCCACGCATGCACCGCGGCATCTTTGCGATGAACGAACTGCCGGAACTGGATGAACTCGTGCAGGTCGGGCTGTTCAACATCCTCGAAGAGCGAGATGTGCAGATTCGCGGCTATCCCGTGAAGTTCGACATCGACGTGCTGATTTTGTTCTCGGCGAATCCCGCGACTTACAACCGCAGCGGTAAGGTCATCCCGCAGCTCAAAGACCGCATCGGCTCGGTGATTCATACGCACTATCCGAAAGATCGCGATCAGGGAATCGACATCCTCGAACAAGAGGCGGGCATCACCCTTGGCGAGCCGTTCCCCGTCATCGTGCCGCGTTTCATGAAGGAAATCATCGAAGAGCTGAGCATCGCCGCGCGTCAGTCAAAGTACATCGACCAAGCATCCGGCGTGAGCACACGCTTCAGCATCGCCAACTATCGCACGATGGTCGCAAGCGCCCGTCAGCGAGGTGCTCGACTCGGCGAAAACCCGGCCGTGCCGCGCATCAGCGATCTCGGCCACTTGTATTCGTCATCGCTGGGCAAGCTGGAACTCGACCTGATGGGCAGCCATCAAATGAGCGAACGCCAAATTCTCGACGCCTTGCTCGCCGAAGCGATCCGCACGGTCTTCACGGAGTACGTCGATAAACACGGTCTCGAAGAGATTTCGCAGATCTTCAGCCAAGGAGTGAAGATCGAAGTCGGCGACATGTTGCCGTCAACGAATTACTCCGACCGCCTGAAGCGAGTTCCTCCTGCGTGGGACAAAGCGTTTGAAGTGAACGCCTCCAGCGACCCCGCCGTCCGAGCGTCGTGCGTCGAATTCGTCCTCGCTGGTTTGTACGCGACCGACCAAATCTCACGCTCTCAAACGAACGGGAGTATTCGGTATGAGTTCTAAGCCTCTCGGCGGTGTGATTCACACCTATCAGCGGTACGACCCCAAGAACTTTCCTTCGCCGACTCAGCCGCCGCCGGATTTGGTGTCGCCGGCGTTCGAGCACATGCTCGCGTATGGCGACATGAGCGAGTTGACCGAAGCGGAGTTGGCTCGCGCGGTGCATCTCGACATTCGACAGATCGCCGGGATGGGGCCGAGTCTTGAATCGCTGAAGAAGATGTTGCTGGAACGGAAGCAGAAGATTCTCGAAACTTGGGAGACGAAGAAGGTTGTCGAAGAGGCTCGCAAGACGTTTCAACGATTGGCTCAGAACACGCAGCCGCCCGATGAACTCAAGGTGCCATTTCGGAATGCCATTGATGAGGAACAGATCCGAGACCTCGAACGGCTGTGGTATCGCGCAGGAGGTGAGCGATCGCGGTTTGCGAACCAACTCTTGCAACTCGCCGAGCGGCTCGGTGACAAGTACCAAGTCGATGAACTCGCGGCGAAGTACGAGTTCACTGGCCGCAAGCTGATGTCGATCGAGCAGGCGCTCGCGATCAAGGAAGAACTTGAAACGATTGACCGCCTGCTCAAGCAACTTGAAGAGGCGGGTAAGAACGCGCAGATTGCGATCATCGACTTACAGGAGCTGTCGCAGTTCGCTGACGAAGAGCAGATGGAAGAGCTCGCTCAGCTTCAGCAGCAGGTCGAACAACTGCTGCAACAAATGGCTGAGCAACAAGGCTTGGAGAAGACGAAGCGGGGCTATCAGCTCACGCCGCAAGCGTATCGGCTGTTTCAAGGAAAGTTGCTGGAAAGAATCTTCAGCCAGTTGCAGGCGTCGCGTACCGGTCGGCATCAAGGGCCGATCCTCGGCGAGGGGGCCGTCGAGTTGCAGGCCACGAAGGAGTACGAGTTCGGCGACTCGGTCACGCAAATGGATATCCCGCAGTCCTTGATCAACGCACTGCTGCGCACTGCCTCCGATAACGTAGCCATCATCGCTCCGCGTGATGAGCCGGACGCTTCCCAGAGCATTGGCTCGCCAAATCAACCTTCAATGCGTTGTGAAACGCTCGGCTCGTCACGCGGAGCGATGACGGCTACGTTGCGGCTCATGCCCGAAGACATCGTCATTCATCGCACGCGGAACAATCCCAAGTGCGCGACTGCGGTGCTCATGGATATGAGCGGGTCGATGCGGCAAGGAGGCCAGTACGTCAATGTGAAACGCATGGCTCTGGCGCTCGACGGGCTAATCCGCAAAGAGTACCCCGGCGATTTCCTGCAATTCTTAGAGATGTACAGCTTCGCAAAGCCGGTGCATGCTCGTGACGTCGCCGCGTTGATGCCGAAACCAGTGACGATTTTCGATCCCGTCGTACGACTGCGAGCGGACATGAGCCGCGAGGAGATCAGCGAGTCCGACATCCCGCCGCACTTCACGAACATCCAACACGCCCTGCAACTCGGCCGGCAGTTTCTGATCGGTCGCGACACGCCGAATCGGCAAATCATCCTAATCACCGACGGGCTGCCGACTGCGCACTTCGACGGCCCGAATTTGTACTTGCTGTATCCGTCCGACCCGCTCACCGAAGCGGCGACGATGCGCGAGGCACTCCTCTGCCAGCGAGAAGGGATCGTGATCAACATCTTCTTGCTGTCGAGTTGGAATCAAACGCACGAAGACATTCGCTTCGCGCATCGGCTTGCCGAAACCACCAAGGGCCGAGTCTTCTTCACCGCCGGCCAGGATCTCGACCGCTTCGTCGTCTGGGACTACGTCAATCGCCACAAGTCGATCATCAGTTGATTCCGGCTAGAGCCAGCATTGCCGACATCAAAACAACTCGGCGATGGGCTTCCCGACTTCCAGCATGTTGGTCGGACGCCCGGCTTGGTTCGTGTATTGTAAATCCAACGGGACGTTTAAGAACTGGAAGAGCGTGGCGAGCAGGTCATTCGGCGAGACGGGATTCGATTTGGGCACATCTCCTTTGGCCGTCGATTCGCCGATGATTTGTCCCATCTTCAGTCCACCGCCCGCCAAGACTTGGTTGCCCAGTTGAGGCCAATGTTCGCGGCCACCGTCCTTGTTGATATGCGGCGAGCGGCCGAACTCACCCACGATGGCCAGCAACACCTTCTTGTCCAACCCGCGGTCGTACAGATCCTCCAGGAAGACCGAGACGGCATGATCGAATTCCGGGGCCAGCTTGCGCATCTCTTCTTCGATGGTTCCGTGATTGACAGAGGGATTCGTTCCGTGCGAATCCCAGCCACCGTACCAGACGGTGATCATCCCGGTGTTCGCTTCCGCCAACCGGCGCGCGAGCAGCAGGTTTTCGCCGAGCTTCTTGGCTCCCTTGCCATATTTTTCGCGGAGCTTGGGGTCTTCACGCGACAGATCGAATGCCTCACGAGCTTTGCCGCGAATAAGTTCGACAGCGCGGCCTTCAAATTCATCCAAGGCGTTCATCGTTCCGCTTTGATCGCGGGCGCGGTCCATCTGATCGAAGGCGTTGAGCAACGAGCGCCGATCCTGAAGCCGGTCGATCGTGATCTTCGGAGTCATGTTGAACAGCGCGTTGCCGCGAGCGTCGAATGGGCCATGCGCGGCACCCAGCCAAGCGGGGCCTTCGGCATAAAGATGGTCGAGGCCAACGTAGGTCGGCATTCCCGTTGCCGCATGATTGGGGCCGCGATAACGGGACATGATCGATCCGAAACTCGGTTGGATGGGGGCGGCCCCGTTCCCTGCGGGTGGATGATCGTGGCCGGTCGATAGCCAATGAGTCGCTGCGGCATGATCCGCTGCCGTATGGGCAAAGGAACGAATGATTGAATACTTGTCGGCCAACTTTGCCAGGTTGGGGAAGAGTCCGCCGATGTGCGTCCCGGCCACGTTTGTCTTGAGCGTTCCCACCGTGCTGCGATAGGGAGCCGGATTGTCCGGCTTGGGATCGAAGGTCTCAAAGTGAGTCGGTCCACCGGAGAGAAACAGCCAAATGACGGTCGTTTCTTCGGGCTTCATGCCAGTCTTGCTCAACGCTTCGCGTGCCCGCAGCAGATCGGGCAACATCAAGCCGGTCGTGCCGAGTGCTCCGACTTTCAGAAAATTGCGGCGACTGCTGCCATCACAACAGTTCGATCGCGATGAACCATAAACATTGAGCATGGGTCTCACCTCACCTGAGTTTGTCCCGGCCAGTCTATGACAATCTTTCGGCGAGACACAGCGCGATCTCCAGAAAGAGTGCCCTCATTTTGGGGTTACGTTTCGCAATCACGGCCCACTCGATGTGATCACGGTCCAGATATCAGCGGACACCCATCGAGACAAATGGCCGACATTCGTGGTCGCAATGACGAAGTCGGTTACTCCCAGAGTGCGGGCTTGAGCGCAGAGGATCATGTCGGCGTCGATATTTCTGTCGTTCGCTGTCGGCTGACCTTGTTGTCGAGCCTGTCCCCAAAGCTTAGCGGCCTGACGCATTGCGGCGGTGTTGATCGGCAGGTACTCAAGCATTTCGGAAATCGCGTCTAACTGTGCTAAGCCGTGAAGCTTGTTTGCACGCAATAGTTCGCGGCGAATTTCGTAGTCGGCAATTTCGGGAACGATCACTCGCACGCGACTAGCCAACAATGAATGCAGCCAGCGAGTACACGCGATGCCTTCACGAGAGAGCTTGGGATTCGAGAGCAACCCCAGCGGACCCGCATCCAGCAGTACAACATTGGCTGCGGCTACCATGTCACGCCCTTCATTTCTGGTGGAAACAACGGACGGTCAGACATGCGGTCTTCGTCAATTGCTCGTAAGAGCGCGTCGGA
>JANNDA010001398.1:0-2738 GCA_031387195.1 Planctomyces sp.
GAGCTGTTGGTGGTAATTGCCATCATCGCAATCCTCATTTCTCTTTTGCTGCCAGCCGTACAGCAGGCTCGCGAGGCAGCTCGACGGAGCCAATGCAAAAACAATCTCAAGCAGATTGGCCTCGCGCTGCACAACTACCACGACTCAAACCGGGTGTTTCCACACACGGCGAGCATCCCGGCGGGTTACACTGCTCAGGTCAAGGGATGGTCGACTCAAGCTCGGTTACTGCCGTATGTCGATCAGGAAAGCCTCAAGCGATTGATCGACTTCGGTAAAAACTATGATGTGGCTCCGAACACAGCGGTTTGTCCACAACGAATTTCCTTGCTGATCTGTCCCAGTGAAATCGAAGCAAAGCCTTATCCTGACGGTGCAGTCACGCATTTCCCGCTGAATTATGCGGTGAATTTAGGGACTTGGTTCGTTTTTGACCCAGTCTCCGGTCAGACTGGCGACGGCCATTTTGCTCCAAACACCTCGTTCACTACTGCGAGTTTGCGAGATGGCACAAGCTCCACATTGGCGTTCGCGGAGGTCAAGGCTTTTCAGGCGTATGTTCGTGACACAGGCAATCCTGCAACGTTGGGGGCTCCTGCGCCCGCCAACGCCGCAGCGGTCGCCGCGCTAGCTGGGGCATCAACGATTCAAACGTCCGGCCACGCAGAATGGGTCGATGGCCGAGCGAATCAGTCCGGCTTCACAGCCGTTCTCAGTCCGAATACGAAGGTGATCGTGAGCGGGAAAGACATCGACTACGTTTCCTCGCGCGAGGGGGTTGTCAACACTCCGAACCGGCCCACCTACGCTGCCATGACGGCACGCAGCTATCACGATGGAATAGTGCAGGCGTTGCTGGCGGATGGTGCCGTGCGGTCGATCAGTAACAGCATCAGCTTGACCATCTGGCGCGGACTCAGCACACGCGCTGGAAGCGAAGTCATCACTGATTTTTAAGGACTCGTGGCCGATCGTCTGCATCGCAGGCCGTTCAGTGCCAGCAGCGCCAGCGCGGGCTCTAATGGAGCCCGCATGCGCAGGTTGCTCCAATAGACGACATGCAATAGTGCAAAACTGAGGATCAGCGTGACGAACGGCAACCAGTCAGCCCACTCGTCGCGCCGCAGTCGTAGCACTCCGACCGCTGCGACTGTTAGTTCGAACGAGTAAAAGATTGCGATTCCCCAGAGGATCACGCGCGGCAAGGATGCTGCGTCTGAGCCTGCGGGGCTGACGTTCCAGAAACGCTTGATTCGCAGCCAGCAGGCTGAGGAGAATTCACCAGGATGCTGAGTAATCCAGGCCCGCGCGCGGTCTGACATCCACTGATCGCGGGCAACTTCATCTGACGGCGCGATCCCCGCTTGTTGCAGTTCGTTTTCGAGTGATTGCTGCCAAGGCCGTGAATCCCACAATGTGCCGAACGGCTGAGCGACTTCCTGACAATACGCTTCGTCGTTGTTACCCAGCAACAACGTGTAGCCGCCATGAGTGGTCGTGATGATCGGCTTGCCGAACGCCCACCAATTACGAACTCCCCACGGTGCGATGACGGCAACGCTGGCGACCAGGACGACATAAAGCCGACGCCAATCTTTGCCATTCGATGTCGGAAACCAAAGTTGCCTCGCGAGATAAACGATCAAAGACAACCCGGCAAACGCGAACATCGTTGGGCGACATAACGCCGCCAGCCCACCTAGAAATCCAAGCGTCCATCGTGATTCGGTGATCGCCGCCAACAGGCAGGCTGTCACAAGGAATGTGAATAGCGTCTCCGTCATGGCGAGCGACGTTGCTTGGACGAGCAACGGATTGATGGCCACGAATACAGCGGCAATTAGCGCACTGCGACCTAAATGCAATCGCTGGCCCAGCAACCACGTCAGCCAAACGGTCGCCGCTCCGAGCATGACTTGGGCTGCGGCTAACATCTTGAACCCGGCTCCGCAACAAACCAGAAGCGCGAGCATCAGCGGATAAAGCGGCGGTCGGTATGCCGTCGCGTGGCCCAACTCCGGATGAACGAATCCGTCACCCGCAGCCAATCGAGTGGCTATTCCCCAATACAGGTCGCGATCGTCAAGAAGCGAGTCCGGCTTCCAACAAACCAACGCCAGCCGCATTACTCCCGCCAAAATTAAGACCAATACAAGCCAACGACGATCGGTAGGAGTCGGCTTCAAGGAATCGGCGGCGAGCAGAGGGGATGACATCGGGAGCGCCGAGCGGCCAAAGAACACTTGATGATGAAACGAGGAAGGCAGACTAAGGCCTGAACTCACAGAATTGCGAGTTCAAATCTCCAGGGGCAGTGGCGACGTGCAAATCAATGCACGCACTTGCGACCGAGCGACCTGGGGCTATACTTTCCGACCCTCGTGGCAGCTCAGACTCAGGTCAGTACAATCCTCGGCCATTGTCGGAGTTACCATCGCCAGGCAAGTGGCGGAATTGGCAGGTGCATACAGTGAGGGACTAATCCGTAACAGAGATTTGCGGTCGTGGCGAAATTGGCAGACGCACTAGCTTGAGGTGCTAGCGCCCGCAAGGGTATGGAGGTTCAAATCCTCTCGACCGCATTCAGTTATACCGAAACGAGTTACGTTACTTGGCGACGTTCGCCAATGCGGCTGAAAACCTAAGTTGGCAGTGGTAGTAACTACCACTTTGCCACGGAGGCCGCGTTCGATGGTAACTTCATCTCGTTTACAGACTGGCCGGATTCCCGGCTACAC
>JANNDA010001407.1:0-2865 GCA_031387195.1 Planctomyces sp.
CCACAACGTCAATCCGCGCGATGGGGCGTCCTTCGGCCCCACGACTTACACCGGTGAGGACCTGTTCCTGGCGTGTGCGAGCGCGACATCGTTCCCCAGCGGATCGCAATCGCTGACAGGAACTCGGTTGAACCTGACGGGGACCGTTACTGAGGGGATCATCCTGCGTACGCCGTTGGTGGATGCGGGGATCGCCACCAACGCCAGTTCGATCACGTTCACGGTCACGACGAATTGGGTCGCACTCTCCAGCGACACCGACTTGGGCATTGTGATCACTGACGGGATCACGGCGGTCGGTGTGAACTTCGGCGATAACAACGGCGGCTTCCTGTGGGGCGAGGAAGGAACCCTTTCAGGAAATCGGCTGATCAATGTGAACTACAAATCGCCGGGACCAATGGCGCGCGCAGCGACCACCAACTTCGTCATGAACGTGACGGTCACGTCCACGGGAGTGATTACCGTTCAAGGCTCCAACGGCACGACCTCGCTGACCTATACCAGCACGAAGACTTTGAATCTGGCCAACCAAATGGAACTCCTGCTGACCAGCGACAATATCGGTGAGTCCTACGGGATCAATTTCCTGACCCTGCAAGTGGCCGCCACCGGAACTGACTTGGTCAATGACGGGCCGATCAACGAAGGGAGTACCGGGACGGTCTCCTTCGTTGCTCCGTTGTCCCCCAACGTGCCGTTCGATCCGTCCAATGCGGACACAACAGCGGGATTCCACTATGCCTTCGATCTGGACAATGACGGCATGTTCGATGACGGCGCGGGGGACGGGACGTATGCCGGCTCCTCGAATACCACGGGGACTCAAATCGTTGCCGCGAATCCATATTTGGATGACGGTGCGGGAACGCTCACCGTGCGTGGGCGAATTATCGACAAGGACGGCGGCTTCACCGACTACCTCAGCACGATCACGATCAACAATGTGAATCCCACCGCCACGCTGGCCAACGGCGGTGCGGTGAATGAAGGCTCGACGGGTTCGGTGAGCTTCTCTGGGCAGATCGATCCGTCGATGGCCGATACCGTCTTCGGGTTCCACTACGCCTACGACTTTGACAATGACGGTACGTTTGAAATTGGTAACGGCACGTTTGCTGGCTCCAGCGACACCACGGGCATGGCGACAGTTCCGGCCAGCTTCTTGTCCGATGGTCCGGCGACTCGCGTTGTGCGGGCACGCATCATCGACAAGAACAATGGCTACACCGACTACACAACGGCAATCACCGTCAACAACGTGGCTCCGGTCTTCGACGCCGGGGCCAATGAAACGCTGACCGTGGCCGCGAACGGTGCGTTCAGCCGCACCGGAATCGTGATCACGGATGTCAGCCCGACAGATACTTTCTCCGGCACGGTGTCTTACGGAGACGGGATCAACAACCAATTCCAGCAAGTCTCCATCAACCAACAGACGCGGACGTTTGCCCTGGCCCACACTTACCACACCAGTGGAACTTACGTCGTGATCGTGACCATCACGGACGATGACGGCGGAACGCTGACCGATTCGTTCACCGTCACGGCGACAGTCGCGGCAGCTCACGTCCCGCAAGTGGCACCGAATCAGCCGTCTGTCACCGTCAATGAAGGTCAGACGGCAATCAACTCCGGCACGTTTGCCGATGCGAGCGGACATGCCGTGACGTTGACCGCATCTGTGGGAACCATCGTTCAAGGGGCCGGCACTTGGTCGTGGTCGTATGCGACGACGGACGGAGGTGTTCAATCGCAAAACGTGGTCATCACGGCGACCGATAGTCTCGGTGCGTTCAATAGCACCAAGTTTATTCTGACTGTGAACAATCTGGCTCCGACCGCAGGCGGTGGTGTTGCGCCATTCACGCTCGGCCCGACGGCTTACACCGGAACAACGCTGAACGCGCAAGTGGGGCTGGGTAACGCCAGTTACCCCAGCGGCACCAACTCGGTGACAGGCACGCGTTTGAACCTAACCGGCAGCCAGGCGGAAGGAATCGTCTATCGTCTGAAGCTGGTCAACGCGGGGAGTATCGCGAATTCACAAACCGCCGTGTTCCTCGTGACCGCCAATTGGGATGCGCTCACGAGCGATAACGATTTCGGACTCACCATCAGCGACGGAACGAAAGCTGTGGGTCTGAACCTCGGCGACAACGGAGGCGGCTTCCTGTGGGGCCAGTACGGTACGGTTTCTGGAACTCGGCTCACTGGCGTTTCCTATCCGTCAGTCGGAAGTCTTAGTCGAGTCATGTCATTCACGATGCAAGTCACCGTCACTCCCACCAGCATTGTGGTCAAGGGGACGAATGGCATCGGCGTGGCGAAGAGCTACACCGCCGGCACGAAGCTGGACCTTACGAAACAAATCGATCTGATTTTGACCAATGACAATTCGGGTGAGTCCTACGGTCTGAAATCGCTGACCACTCAGGTCAACGTGACCGGCGGAGGCGGCTTGATTAACAATGGTCCGAAGCCGGTGGGCAGTGGTGCGGCTACGGTCTCGTTCGTCTCACCGACCGATGCGTCGAGCCTGGATTTAGCCGCAGGCTTACACTTTGCCTACGACTTCAACAACGACGGCATCTTCGATTCGGGCAACGGGACATATGCAGGGTCGGGAACGACTTCGACCAATGTTCCCGTCCCAGCGAGTTTCCTGAGCAGCGCCGGAACGCGCACGATCCGTGGGCGTCTCATCGACAAGGACGGCGGCTTCACAGACTTTTTCACGGACCTTGTCGTGACGTAGCGATCCTATACCCCACGCGGTGATGGATGAGAGGATTGCCGTACCGTGACTGTTAGGGAGTGGCCACGTTGGGGGCGCACAAAAGGGGGCGGGCGCGGGCCGTGCAC
>JANNDA010000013.1:0-2090 GCA_031387195.1 Planctomyces sp.
ACGACTTCAAGAAAGAGTGGTCGCTGAACGGGCCATCGAATGATGTTGCCTTGATGACCGAGTTGTTGACGAATCGCTTTGGCTTTCCTCGAGACAATATCCGCTGTCTGGTCGAAGGCGCAAGCCAGGCCGATCGACCCACAAAAGCCAACATCGTCCGTGAGATCAAGTCGATCATTCAATCGGCTCAACCTCGCCAAAAAATTGTTTTCTACTTTGCCGGACATGGCTCCCAACAGCCCGATCAAATCCCCCCCGATCCGCGTGATCCCGAACCAGATGGTCTCGATGAGATCCTTCTCCCGGCGGATACCCGGCCTTGGAATCCAGCAACGCGAACCGTGGAGAACGCGATCATTGATGATGAGCTACGCGACTGGTGCGAACAGTTGCTGGCCAAGCAAGTGGATTTGCTGGTCATTCTCGACGCATGCCATTCTGGCTCCGGGATGCGTACTGTCGGTGAGGAGAAAATACGAAAGATCAAGCCGGGAGAGGTGATCCCTGCCAATGTCCTGACGGCTGCCAAAGCATCGAAAAGTATCGTCCAAAATGCCTGGAATGCAGAGGGACCGCTCGACCGATTAGGCACGGGAACCTGGACAGCCTTGTATGCCGCTCAACCTCATGAGCCAGCTCCAGAGATGCTGCAGCCAAGATCGGCAACCAATCCCCGCTGTTACGGCTTATTTACTTATTCACTCTGCCAAGTACTGCAGCAGGGGCAGGTGCCCAATTATCAGGAATTGATTCATCGCGTGCGCGGCATCTATTTGGGCCAGGGGAGACCCGACCCAACTCCGATGATTGAAGGATCGGAGTTGGATCGAGGTGTCCTCGGAGCACCACGTGGCGAAATTGTTTTTAACCTGGAGTATGACGGTAAAGAGCACTGGTTCGTGCGAGCCGGGCAACTGCATGGCGTCACCGTTGGATCGATCTTGTCGGTACGCTTACCGGAATCTGATCGCACATCAAAACCTGTAGGACATGTCGTCGTGACAGAAGCAGGGATTGGTCGGTCGTATGTCACACCGTGCGCTTTCCGTGATCAGCCTCTACAAGCGGATCTGCTCGAAGGAGAGATTTGCCAACTCGTGTTTGTCGATCATGGTGATCTTAAGCTGAGAGTTGCTTTCGAAGATCAAAGCAACACGTCGGAGGGCACACCTCAGACGCTACGGATATTGGCGGCCCGAAGTGACGCCCCGCTCATTCTTGTTGATCGGCCCGAGCTTGCAGACTGGTTAATTTCTTGCGACGCGGAGAAGCGATGGGGTGTTTCAGCACGAAACACTCCTTCGGAACGATATGGGCTGACATCCGAACCAGAGACAATGGAGAATACTTTTCGTCGAATCGGTCGAGCCACAAACCTTTTGGGACTAACGTCGCGATTCGGTAACCAGGTTGGCAAGGACGGCATCACGGTCACATTAGATTGCTTCTACTACGCCAAAGAATCACCCGATACTCCAATTCGGCTCCCGGCCGACCGTCTGTTCAAAGTCAAAGCCGGTGGCAAACTGAAATTCCAAGTCGCTAACAAAAGCGCACATGCCATCGACTTCACATTGCTGTTTCTGGATAGCAAGTTTGGGATTGAAGCTGTTCATCCGAGGGGATTCGCATCCAACGACCCCCTGGTAGCTGGGAAAGACTGGTCTACGCTGCCAGCGACACTCCTCCCAGAAACTGTAGGGCGAGAACATGTGATCGTGATCGCCACTCCGACGAGGGGAGGCGTCCCCATGAGTTTCTCCTTTTTGGCCCAAAAGAACCTCGTAGATGCAGAGAAGTTTCTGAACAAACGCAGCGGAACGGAAGACTTAACATTCGCACGATTCCTGCAGTCAGCCGCGTTTATGGACGGCAGAACGCGTGGAACCGAGTGGTCGGCCATGCATCCCATCATCTGTAGTCGGAGTTGGATAATCACGGCAGACTAAAGGGCCATCAGATCTGAAATGACGGGTCGAGGTGTTTGAGTCTGGTGAGGGCGTCTTGGATCCTTCAATGGTCTCTTTCTCATCCTTGCCCATCGCCTTGCCAGGGTAGTACTGTGTCGGTGCTTTTCATTCATTCAAAGA
>JANNDA010000043.1:0-2587 GCA_031387195.1 Planctomyces sp.
TCATTGATGCCGTCGCCGAGATAGCCGACCACATGCCCCGCCTTCTTCAGCGCGAGGATGATCCGCTCCTTCTGGTTCGGCTCGACCTGCGCGAAGACATCGACTGACACCACACGCTGCACGAGCGCTTCGTCACTGAGCTGCCCCAGTTCCGAACCGGTCAACAGCACGGCGTCAACCAGCCCGACTTGCTTTGCGATGTTAGCCGCGACCAGCGCGTTGTCCCCGGTAATCATCTTCAACCGCACGCCGAGTTCTTGCAGCTCGCGAATGGTCTCGACGATGCCGGGCTTGGGCGGATCGTGCAGGACGAGAAAGCCGACAAACGTCATCTCGATCTCGTCGGCTTTGTTGAGTGCGGCAGATGGAACATTTTTGTCTGCCTCCGTCATCTCTCGCCGGGCGAGTCCCAGCACACGCAGTCCCTGTTCGCTCAGCGAGTGAAACTGTCGGTCAATCTCAGCCTTCATGTTGGCCAGCGGCACGCAGTTTCCGTTGGGCTGCAGCGCGTGCGTGCAAAACGCGACAAGATTGTCGATCGACCCTTTCGTGACCAGCATTCGACTAGTGCCGTCGGTCGCCAGAATGCTCAACCGTTTGCGGAGGAAGTCGTAGGGCAGCTCGCCCAGTTTGGACCAACTCTTCAGATCAAGTCCATGTGCCGAGCGGATCGCCACGTCGATTGGGTTCGCATAGCCCGACTCGAACTCGGCGTTGATCGCGGCCAGCAGCCGCACTTCGTCCGATGGTTGGCCGTCGAGTCCGATCATCCCTTCGACGCGGATTATCCCTTCGGTCAGCGTGCCGGTTTTATCGGAGCACAACACGTCCATGCTGCCGAAGTTTTCGATCGACGCCAGCCGCCGCACGATGACGTGTTGCTCGGCCATGCGTCGCGCACCGTGAGCCAGATTCACACTGATGATCGCCGGCAGCAATTGCGGCGTCAGTCCGACCGCCAACGCCAGCGAAAACAAAAACGCTTCGAGCCACGGCCGGTGCAGCGACACATTTACGACGAAGATGCTGACGATCAGCAACAGTGTCAGCTCCATCAGGAAGTAGCCGAACCGCTGCACGCCCAGCTCGAACTCCGTTTGCGGCGGACGCCACTTCAGCCGTTGCGAGATGTGGCCGAACTCTGTCTCGCGGCCGGTGTGGACGACGAGCGCTCGTCCGGTTCCGCTCTCAACGTGAGTGCCGCAGAACAGCGAGTTCGTCCGTTGAGCGAGCGGCGAATCCACCGGCAACACACCGACCAGTTTGTTGACCGGGAAAGTCTCGCCGGTCAACGTCGCCTCGTTCACGAACAGATCGGCTGACTCCAATAACCGACAATCCGCCGGGATCTTCGCACCGGCCGACAGTTGCAAGACGTCACCCACGACCAGCTCGGAGGCAGGGACTTCGACTTCTCGGCCATCACGCCACACCGACGAACGGCTTTCCACAAGAGCCAGCAGCTTTTGGAGAGTGCGCGAGGCCCCGTGTTCTTGCCACATGCCCAGAGCCATGCTGACGACGATGATCGACAAGATCATGATCGCTTCTGTCGACTCATGAACTACCAACGACAATCCGGCCGAGAAGATTAAGAGCAACGTGATTGGGCTGCGAACTTGAACCCACACCGCTCGCCACCACGTCTCTTCGCTGCGTGCATCAATCGCATTCGGCCCGAATTGCCGCAGGCGATTCTCCGCGTCTTCCGATGACAAGCCGGTCAGCGTACCACTCAGTCGCTGGCCGAGTGTCTCGGCATCTTCTGCCCAAAATGTGTCAGCGGTTGGCGTGTGATTCTGCATGAACGTCTCGGGAGACAAATCGTAGGGTAGGTTGCCTTGGATGTCGCTGGTATCAAACGAATCAATAACGATCTGCATGGCTGCTGATGGACTCGGGCAATCGACGTGACGGACGAACGAGGCGTGCCCAGTGCAGCATTCATCGTCAAGTTACGACCACCACAGCACAGCCGCGCCCAGGAGGCTCGACAGGCCCAGCAACCACGCGACATCACGGAACAGCTTGCGATCACCCACCGCCAGCACGAGACCGGCTTTGAAGACCAGATTGGACAGCGCCGCGATCAAGATGATGCGCCACGCGGAGTCGGTCGAGAGCCGTTCGGCCTCGACCATTCGTGCGGTGGAAAGTGTGATCGCGTCGAGGTCCGCCAGCCCGGACAGAGCCGCGATCCCATACAGCCCGGTGTGCGGCAAGTATTCCTTCGAGGCCGCGACGGAGAACAGCACCACGCCGTACAGCACGCCGAACAGAATTGCCGACTTCAGTTCGGACGGGTTGCCTTGTGGCGGCATCAACTCCGTCGGCTGGCTGCCACGGCGGCCAAAGAGGAGCGAGAACAATAGAGAGACGATCATCAGTCCGATCAGCGGCGGAGCCACCGTCGGCAGAAGCGCCCGCGAGACCACCGCCACTTCTAGCAGGATGCGGACAAAGCTGACGCCGGTCGCCAAACAAATCACCGTCGCTGCGGCAGGAACCAGCGCGGGTTGCTGGACCGTGCGCCGGGCATAACTCGCGGTCGTCGCGGTGCTGGAGATGATCCCGCCCAGCAGGCCAC
>JANNDA010000069.1:0-1714 GCA_031387195.1 Planctomyces sp.
AATCATCGAGCGCGACATCGGAGGTCAGTTGAACTCGTCCGTCATCATCGCGTCGGATCGCACCGTTCGCCCGCATCCGGCCGGAGAGTTGTTCGTGACCGAGATCAATGAACCGCTCGATGTTGTCCTGCAACTTCGTGAGATCACCGACCGCTTGAAACTTCGCCTCGTCGAGCGTTCCGCTCCCTTTCAACTGCAAGAAGTCGGACTCGCAAAGGAGTTCATCAACGATGATCTCCGACTGATCTTGATGCGCCCGAAACCGTGTTTCGAGCGGCGCGTCCCACGACAGCCGTCGGCCCTCGTTGACCGCTGACAACCCCGCCAAAGTGACGTGTCCCGTCCAGCGGCGCTGTTGTTCCACGTCGGCACCGACGAACTCAATCACCACTTTGCCGCCGGTGATTTCCGTCCCTTCGCGAACACGCATCGTCTGCGGCAACTTCGCTGCGAGCTTCTTCAAATCAACCTGTCCGGATATGCGATAGTCCTCCTCGCTGAGCAACGAACGGACGATGTCGGCATTCGACTTGCCGGTCCAGCCAGCGAGCGAAATCTCACCCGTCGCGGTGAGATCGCCGACTCCAGTCGCAACTTTGAGATCGTTCATCGACAGACGCCCATTCGACGCAGCCGCGCGACCACTCAGCGAGACCTCGTCCAAAACCAAGCGATCTTGCTTCATGCCGTTCAGCCCGGCCACGAGCAACTGCGACAACGTCACGCGACCGTTCCATTCCCAGTCGAACGGCTCAGCCGTCAGCGAGAGCAAACCTCGGCAGTCGGCATCCAGAACACCCGACAATTCGGCGTTCGGTTGCACGCGACACATCGCCGCCGCGAAGCGTTCGAGTTTCCAGTTCGACGCGCGAATCAGCAGCGGCTTTACATCCGCCGACTTAGTTTTCGACACGTCCGCATTCTCTTCCGTCCCACCAAACCGCACGGCCAACCACTCGGTCGTATCGGCCTCGGACTTGTCCTTCGGCAACTTCCCAGCCACGAGGTCCAGTTCATCGAGCGTGCCCTTGGTCGAGACCACTCGGAACGACACCGGCTCGATTGTCGATTGCCGGTTCGAACCTTTGTGTTCCATTTCTACCTTCGCGAACTCGACCTCCAATTGAACATCCGCCGCCGGACCAGTGCCGGTCAAGCCGCTGAGGAATTTCGTAACGACGTCTTCCACGTTCGAGCCATCATCCCGCAACGCGACATGCACGACCGGTTCCACCAGCTTGAGCCGACCGAGATCGCTCGCGCGAGTTGCCAGCGTCCACAATGTCTCGCTGGTGGAAAACTCGCGCACCTCCAACAGCGGCTGCCCTTGATCGTCCGTCGCTTTCAAATCTCGAATCACGACGGGAGCCAACCAACCGAGAGACGTTTCACCCAGCTCGACAGTGCCTGGAAACGAAGGAAACAGAAGTTTGGGAACTCGCTGCTTCAACGCGGTCGCAGCCACGATGTTCGGTGCGAACCAAGCGACGCCCGCCAGCGACGCCAGCAGCAGCAAGAAGGCGACGAACAATCGACCTTTCCACTTTCGCCTCTCTGGCAAAGAGGCTGGCGGAGAAGTTTTTGATGCCGCTGCGGAAACGTGATCAGTCATGAGAGCGAAACCTTCAGATCAGAATCAACGTTGATTAATTCCTCTCGCGGCCAGTGATGCGAGATTTGGTGAGCCGGGCGGCGTCAGCCCCCGGACTCATCC
>JANNDA010000070.1:0-4657 GCA_031387195.1 Planctomyces sp.
CCGAAAAATTCAAAAATGGCGGAACAAAGCGTTCATTACAACTCAGGCAACATTCCGCCAATTTTGAATTTTGCGGTGCCTGACCCTGGCTCGCGCGAAGTGTTGTCGTACGCCCTACTTGATTACACCGATTGCCGTTCTTGTGGAACCAATCGCGCCGATAGCCACAGCAGTGCGGGCATTGCGAAGAGCCACTCGATGCCGATCAGCGTCATCGCGGTCCAGAAGTCGCAGCCGAATTCGACGGCTCCCCATTTCACGCCGCCGTAGTACGAGAACGGGCCGCTGATCGCTCCCAGGATTGCCCCCAGCTTGTACCGCCCACGTAGCCACTTCATCGAACTGTTCAATGTCGCGGCGAAGTTCGGCCACATCATGGCCATCCAAAACGGAACCATCCAACCCCACTGCACCGGTTCGTGAAACTTGAGCACGCCCAGCCACGTGATGAGCCCGTCACCCGCATAGCCGATCATCAGCGAGGCCACGAAAAGTTTCAGTTCGGCATACGGATGCGGCGCGTTCACCAGATGCCCCGTCAGCCAACCAAACATCACGATCGGCCCCAAACTGGGATACTTCATGTTGGAACCAGAGAGCGCGGCAACGAATCCGAAATAAAACCAGAACCAGTTGGCGAATGGATGAGCAAACCACGTCACCCACATCGGTCGCTCTGACGGGAGACCCACTTTGGGCAATACGGCCGGTGATGGCGTGGGATTCAACGATTCACCCGACATGCCGCGATCCTGTTCGTTCTCGTCAACTCACCCGCGAAGCCGCATTTTGCTCGACGTTCACAATCGCAGACAGAATACCGTTGAAAGTGTGTTCCGTCGCTTCGGCAGAGACGATCATTCCGACTTCTCGGCAGGCGGCACTCGTCAGGGGACTTATCGTGGCAATTTGAATGGACTGGCCGATGTGCTGCCGAGCGGCTTCGGGAATGAGCCGGGCCACATTCTTGGCGATTGCTGGGCTACTGACACAAATCCAATCGAGTTGCCCAGCGACCAAGCGTTGGACAACGTTCGGCGGCCACTCCGTAATATCTTTGTGCCTGTAAACGACGAGTTCGTGAAACGTTGCTCCGGCCGCCGACAGCTCTTTCGACAAAACATCCCGTCCGCGATCGGCTCGCACCCATAAAACTCGCTTGCCGCTGACGGCCGGACGTAATGCGGTCGCCAGTCCTTCGGCCGAATAAGTATCAGGGATGAGATCCGCCTGAAGATGGTACTCACGCAACGCCTCTGCGGTCGCTGGTCCGATCGTGGCTAACTGAGCTTGTCCCAACGACCTCATGTCTCGTCCAAGTTTCCACAACCGCTCAAAGAAGGCACGCACACCATTGGCGCTGGTGAAAATAAGCCAATCGAATTCGTGGACTTGGCTCAGAGTTTCGTCAACGGTCGCCCAAGTCTCTGGCGGATCAAATTGGAGAGCGGGCATCAAAACTGGCTCGGCACCCAGTTCAAAAATCTGCTTGATCTGTGAGTCCGCTTGTTCGTCGGCGCGAGTGATGCCAATCCGGCGACCAAACAAAGGCCGCTGTTCAAACCACGCGATCCGCTCACGATGCTTCACGCATTCACCAACGATGATCAACGACGGGGGACGCAAGCCAGCACTCGCAACACTCTGGACGATCGTGCTGAGCGTGCCGCTCACCGTCTGCTGCTGCGGCAAACTGGCCTGACTGACGACGGCAACCGGCGTCTCACAATTTTTGCCCGCTTGAATCAACGATTCGACAATCATCGGCAATCGATTTAAGCCCATGTAGAAGACCAGGGTTCCGGGAAAACTCGCGAGCGATGCGTATTCGAGAACGGAAGTTGGCTTCGAGGGGTCTTCATGACCCGTAATAAAGGCGACCGCCGATGAGTATTCACGGTGCGTGAAAGAAATTCCCGCATACTCTCCCGCCGCAATCGCAGCCGTCACGCCTGGCACCACCTCAAATGGGATGCCGGCATCAGCCAGCGCCGCCGCCTCTTCGCTGCCTCGCCCAAAAATAAACGGGTCACCACCCTTCAGACGCACGACGACCTTTCCGCTTTGCGCCGCTTCGATCAGCTCCCGATTAATTTCCGCTTGATCGAGGTGTTTCTCGCCCGCTCCAAACACTCGGCAGGTTCGAATGGCATTCGCCGTGGTGTGACGCAGCAACTGTGGATTGACCAACCCGTCGTACAGAACCAAGTCCGCAAGCTTCAGGCACTCCGCTCCGCGCAGCGTCAGCAACCCAGGGTCACCAGGACCACCACCTACCAAAAACACCTTGCCAACGTTCACAGCCACAAGCCAAATCCTGTCAACCGAAATGCAGAAACCCCCGCAAAAACACTTGGTTTTCACGAGGGCTTCACAGTACGCCCGGAGGGAGTCGAACCCCCAACCTTCGGATCTGAAGATTGGGATTGGACACATTGCCCCGAAGCCAAAATGCCTTTGAGACGAGACAGTTACCACGAACATCTGTGTGTTGCAAGCGATCGCAGATCATGCCAAACAACGGCCCTTTTTGGCAGTACGCTGCACCATTCTCCGTAGTCGTTCAAAACACGTCCCTCCGTGACCTCTGTGGCTCTGTGTTTCAACTCCAACTGCGGCGATTGTTAGAAACGGCTCGTCGAGTCGGCGGAGAGATGCTGTGTCTCAAGTTTTCCAGTCGTGTCGAGACCACCGAGGCAAGCTCGGTGAGGTTTGTGTCAGCAGCGCTACGACCCAAACAACACGCCGACCAGCAGGTCGTAGATCGCATGACTTCCCACGGCGATGCCGAATCCTCGCAACACAAACAACGCGGCAAAGAAAACTCCCGCGAGCATCCGAAAGCAAAACGGAAATAACTCGAACGGTTCGCCTGCCGGCCCGACGTGATGAGCGGCTGCAAAAAGCACACTCGTCACGAGGGCCGCGAGGGCCGGTGCCCAAGCTCGCGGCAGCACCGTTTGCCGCAAGAACGCCGTGACCAGCGGGAGCAGCGTCAGCCGAAAGATCACCTCTTCATAGATCCCCGCACCGACGAAACTCAGCGCTCGAGAAACAAACTCGACCTGCCCGGCGGTCAACGCCATTTTCAATTCCGTCAGATCCAGCAGGCTCGCTTCAATCGCGAATGTGCCAGTAAACGCTCGGCTTTGTAATTGTCCCAGAACGATGAGTGCGAACGCCGCCAAAACGCTTTCCACAAACATTCCGGCCAGAGTCTCAAACGAGACGTGCCACGGATACTTAGCCGCCCATTGCCAACCCGTCAGACCTAGCACGATCAACAGTGGCGGCCACCACGCCGCGTTGAGCCCCACGAAATCGAGCAACAACCGCAACAATTCATCCGCCCCGCTGCGAATCGCCGACGCATTGCGGCCACCAATCCACAGCACGCCGACTTCGTAAACCACCAACAGCGGCAGCAAAAAGACCAACGAGGGCCACGGCCACCGCGTTTGTTGCCAGTACTCAGTCTCGCGCCGCGCCGATGATCGCACAGTGGCCGATGTGTTTGTGGAATTTGTCGTCATGTCGTGAAGCATCGTGCCGAATCGAAAACGACTCAATCTCAGACGTCCGAGCGATGTGCTTGCGGTTAAACGAAGGAGTTCTTTCGTGCCAGTTCCCAACCTCCCCGGATCAACGGAAGAGCCTTCCGTTTATGGAACGACCTCGGAAGGATTGGCGGCCCCTCGCACATAGCGCTGTCGAAATTTCAACGGCGTCATGCCGAGGTGCTTGCGGAATTGTTGAGTGAAGGCGCTTTGATCGCAGAATCCGAAATCAACGGAGATTTGAGCGATGCTTAGATCCGAATGCAGCAGTGCTTCGCTGGTGGCTTGAATGCGAGTTTTGATCAGAAAATCCTGTGCGCTGAGACCAAAGACCTCGCGGAATTTTCGGTGCAGTTGTCTGGGTGACAGATTCGCTTGGCGAGCGAGATCCTCTACGGTGAGTCGTTCGTGGTGATGCTCGCGGATGTATTCCACGGTCGAACTAATCAATGACATCGGCAGCATTGTGCGGCGCTGGCCTCGGTAGCTGCGAACGGTTCCCATCACGCCGATGATATGACCTTGGGTATCGCGCACCGGGAGCTTATTGGTGACGAACCAATCGAGCACGCGCTGCTCGTTGTACCACAGCTCGACGCGACCGATCAGCGGCTCGCCGGTCGTCATCACCAGTTGGTCGTCATGCACGAAGTGGTCGGCGGCGTGAGGCGGGAAGAAATCGTAATCGGTCTTCCCGACGAACTCGGCTTCGGTTTTGACGCCGAGGTGTTCTCGAAACGGCTGACTCGCACAGACGAGGCGGCTCTGCCGATCCTTCACAAAAAAGTAGACTCCCGGCAGGTGCTCGAAGAGCTCCTGAAACTGTTGCGGTCCGCCCATCAGGGCGAAGAACTCTTGCTGAAAGCTCGTGACATCACTCGCAACAGACGGCTGGCGTTGTAGAGGGGGCCGGGTGGGGCGAGTGGTTCGGGTGGGTGGGCGACTCATGTCCGATAGTCAACAAAGAATGTCCGATTGTCACAAGCGAGATGGTGGGCGGGGTGATAGCCTTTTCTCGTCGTGCCACGGTGGTGGATGGGCACTCCTGTCCGTCCGGCTGTGTGCTTCATGCTCGGTCGGACAGGAGTGACGAATTACTG
>JANNDA010000090.1:0-1910 GCA_031387195.1 Planctomyces sp.
CAAACAAAGTTGAGTGTCGATCCAAGCCGCTCGTTGACGCAGCTTCGACAGCTCCGCATCCGCGATGCGATAAATCGCCACGTAGTCGGTCGGCTTGGGCAACTCGACCGGAATGACGACCGCCGACTTCACGTCGAGCCATTTCAAATACCACTGATTCCATTCCTGCGGATAGTTGCTCAGCAGCCGAACCTCGTCGAAGCCTTGCGTGGTCAACAGAGTCTTCGTCGGGCCGAGGTCGCCGGCCTGCGATGCACCGCCACCGATACGATCCAGCAATTGCCGTTGCTTACCGCTCGGCAGCATGGCCGCCATCGCACGCAGATCGCTGTGGCCAATCCACTGAAGAAGAACCGTTCGCGATTTCATGCCGCCTCCGAATCAATGAGCCAATTCTCCGACAGCCTATTGCCGGAGCGTCCAACGACAAAGCCAGTGCAGCGACTTGAGAGCAAGCGTTCGACGGTTTTGCTAAGCAGCACGAGCAGTTCGTCGGACACGGTTGACGTACCGAGCCATGACGGCGAGCTTGATCACTGAACTGTCACCTGCCTGCTGCGAAGTGATCGCCGCCTTGCGTGAGGTCCAGTCCCGTGATCCGAACGATTCCGAAGCTCAGCTCTCAGTGATGACATGGTGGTTGCGACTGGAATCTCCCGAACTGGACTCCATCCCAGCGATGCCGGCCGTCAGCATCAATCTGGAAGCGCCGCTGGAGGACATCCTGAAGGCCATCGAGGGCCAGGTGAAAGCCTGGAAGCGGGATCGCCAAGTTCCGAAACGATGTCGCCGCGAGGACAAAGTGAAGGACTACCTGAAAGTTTGGGACCAGCGTGAAGGCTGGGTCGGTGATGGCTATGACCCTCGCTGCGAAATGAGCCTGCTGGAAATCGCTCGCGCGATGAAGTGCAGCGTTGAGACGATCCGTAATCGCTACCAAGCCGCATTCCGGCTGATTGTGGGACACGATTACTCGCCGGAACTCTGGGGGCGGTTGTTTGCGGCCTTCAAATTTCACACGTTTCTGGAAGGCCGATATTCACCGCGACGCCCGCGAACGAGTCGCCAAAGTCAACGAGCAAAAATCGTCTCCGAAACAGACCTTCAACAACCATCCGCGCGCCGCCGGAGTGCGACGCTGATCGAATCGATCCATTCAGCGAGAGACTCCAGTGCTCAGCAATTGCTGTCGCAGACCTGTGGATCATGCGCGGTCGAACGGGGCAGCACTTTGAGCGCCACGATGCGATCCATCCGCTGATGCCGCGCGTGGTACACAGTCCCCATGCCTCCTTGGCCCAGCGGACTGAGGATGACGTAATCACCCAGGACCAATCGCAACGGCGGAGTCTGCATCAGGCTGCTGTAGTGAAACGGCGTCAGCAGGCCGAGCGCGATCAGCCGCTGTCCCAGATCGTCGGTCGTGTTTTGCGATCCAACAGGCGAGCGGGGCGGCTGAATCGGCATCATCCGGCGTCATGCGACGTCTCCTCGGCCCAGAGAGTGCGGATGCGATCCAGCTTGCGCAGCACCGTGCGCGGCACGCAGTTCAGCCGCTGAGCGATCTCTTCGATGCTGTTCCCTTCTAATCGCCAGACAATCATGTTCGCACTTCAAGAATGGGTCCGGCGTCAGGTTCGTTCGTCGGCGCAAATGTGGCGCACGCAAATGGAGTCACTCGAAACTCGGCAGGTGATGACGGCGACGCCGATCGCGGGGTTGAGCGACGAGTTCACGGAGACAACCTCGATCAACAATTGGAACGAGGTCCATCAGACCGAAGGTTGGGGCGCTCGCGGAGCACAGCTCAATCAGTGGACGGTCAATGCGAACGGCGACGGCCAGATGGTCATGCAGCCGCATTCGGTCGTGTGGTACGCGGACTGGCGCGGGCCGCTGGTCTTCAAAGA
>JANNDA010000120.1:0-2352 GCA_031387195.1 Planctomyces sp.
GGACACATCGCGGAGACCTCATCGCAGGCCGTGAAAAAAGCCAGTCGCGAACTGGAGGTTGTGGTTCGAAATCGCTTCGCCGAATACACCAGCAGCGGTGCCGTGCCGACGGACCGTCCGAACGATATCGTGAACCTCGTCAACCAGATTGCCGCATTGCCCACAGCCGCGAAGCCTGAAGGCGTGAGCGAAGGAACGTTCGCTGCTCTCAAAGAGTCGGCCCCCGTCGATGCCGAATTATTCAAGCAGTGGATGATTCTGCATCAGCACATTGTTGCCAACGTCTCGCTGAACGTTCCCGCCATCGGACCGGAGTACCTCGCTGCCCGCGGGGCACTTAAAGAGGGAGAAAAACTTCCGGAACTCGAATATGCCGAAGTGACGTCGCGGCTCACAAAAATGAAGGCGCACGAAAAGTACGGTGACTATGTGACCGAAGGTGTCTTTGAACCGCATCCCGTTGTGTACGGCAATATCTTTGCATCAACCTACTTCCTGATGACCGGCTTCCACGCGGTCCACGTCATTGTGGGCATGATTCTGTTCTGGATGGTTCTGAGGCAGGGCAACAAACTGAACGAGAAATGGACAGACTTTGTGGAGAACAGTGGTCTGTACTGGCACTTTGTGGACTTGGTCTGGATCTTCCTGTTTCCCATGTTATACATCATCTGAGATCCACTTTGTGAATCGCGGGTTGTTTCTCGGTCGTTGTCCGTTGTTGATTTTTTGATTGGGTTCTTCGATGTCTCACGACGCTCATGCCAGCCACGTTGCTCATTCAGACGACCACTCTCACGATACGCATCATGTGAATTACCTGGCGATCTTCTTTGTGCTGTGTATCTGCACAGCGTTGTCCGTGATCTTCGACGTCGTCCAAATGAGCAAGCCGATCACGATCGTCCTCGTCATGGCGGTGGCCATCACGAAGGCACTCTGCGTCATGATGTTCTTCATGCACCTGAAGTTCGAAGGCAACTGGAAGTTCGTGCTGCTCGCACCCACAACCATTCTGGCCATCGGCCTGCCTCTCGCCTTGTTTCCCGATGTCGGTGCGTCGTACTACACACAAACCGCGCCACAGGTCACGCGCTGGGCGGAAGAAGTCAGCGAATACCAAAAGTACCACGCAGAGCACCTGAAACACCTGGAAGCTGCGGCTCACGTTGCACCAGGCGACGTCGAGCCCGCGCACGCCGAATAGGTTTCGCCAGGACGATGGGTCAGGTGCTCTGTCACTGGTGGTATGAGAGGTGGCCGGGGTTGGAGGGCGTTAGCCCGAAACCCCGGGGCTTCCTTCGCTCCGCTCAGTCCAGCCCCGGCCACCCGATTCATCAAAGCACGATGGGCAGTGCATTAGTCACCGCCATTGATGGCTGGAAATGTGACGGACAAGAATGTCCATCCTACAGAGCTGGAATTCGTGCAGCGTTCCCGTTCCTGTCCGACAAGCCCGTTCCGTTCAGTGTTGCGAACGGAAAAATGCTGCTATCATGTTACGTACCTGACGGCGACATCGGCGCCTTTTGACTATTTGGGGGGGAGAAACCATGCGATTTCAGCGACTGTGCTTATTTCTGGCTGCACTGTGTGTGACGTCTGTGTCTGTGAGTGCGGACGATTGGGAATCTATTTTCGACGGCAAGACGCTGGAAAACTGGGACGGCGATCCAGCGGTCTGGAGCGTCAAGGACGGAGCGATCACCGGAGCGACCTCAGACGATGCAGCAAAGAAGCTGAAGCGGAACACGTTCATTATCTGGCGTGGTGGCGAAGTTGATAACTTTGAACTCGAATTCGAATACAAGATCGTAAACGGCAATTCCGGAGTGCAGTATCGCAGCTTTGAACTGCCGGATGCGAAATGGGGCATCGGCGGGTATCAGGCAGACTTCGAAGCCGGTGACACGTACTCCGGGATTCTTTACGGCGAAGCTTTTCGCGGAATTCTGGCTCAGCGTGGCCAGGCGACCGAGTTGGTTCGCAAAGATGGAAAACTTGAAGTCAAAGAAACTGCTAAAATCGGTGACACAAAAGAGATTCAGGCGAAAATCAAGAAGGAAGACTGGAATAAGTACCACATCGTCGCCGACGGCTATCACTTCCAGCATTTCATCAACGACGTCCAGACAATCGATGTGACTGATAACGATGTTCAGGAACGTCGAGCCGCAGGGCTCCTTGCGTTGCAGGCTCATGCCGGCCCGGCCATGACCGTGCAGTTTCGCAACATTCGTTTGAAACGCCTGCCGGCTCCCAAAAAGGTTGCCTTGATTGCAGGGAATCCCAGCCATGGCTACGGCGCTCACGAACATCGTGCGGGTTGTATGCTGCTGGCGGAAGCTCTCA
>JANNDA010000467.1:0-5512 GCA_031387195.1 Planctomyces sp.
TCGAACGAGTCACTCGTGACGCACTGACCAAGCAACAAGAGAAGACCTTTCAAGCCGCCAATTGGGACGCGTATCAGTGGTACTATCTGCTTAACGGAGTGCGAACGCAGCCGGACAAGATGAAGGAATTGCCGCCAGCGCTGAAGCAGCGCATTTATGCCTTGGTCCGCGACGTGAATTTTGATTGGGCCTCCTCGCAGGCTCAGATTTATCACCTCGAAGGGCTGACTCCTGCTGAGGCAGCGCAGGTGCCGCCGATCAAACGGCTGCTGCTCATTGCCGATGCCGCTCGTAAGCTGTACGCAGACGCGACGCGCTGGGATATGCTGATGCAGGTCGCGCAAGTGCAAGTCGGCAATAAGGACTACGTCAGTGCGGCAACGCTGCTGACCGGCCTCATCACGAACATCCCGCAAGTCGATGAGCCGCGAAAAACGCTGGCCCGTAATCTGGTGAGTCAGTGTTACACGCGGATCGGCTCAGTCGGTTTGACGATCGATGAGAAATCGCCGATCGCTCCGCTGTTGCAAGCAGCGATGTATTTGCGACTCGGCGATGAGCGACTGGCTCTTGATGCGTACATGCTCAATAAGAAATTGTTCGATGATCACCGCGAAGAAGTTCCCGTCGATTTGATTCTCTTCGTCTGCCAGAACTTGATGGCAGCGGGAGGCAACGAAAACTTCGACAAGGTCGAAGACGTGCTGCGTGGCTGGCTCATTAAGAACGACATGAGTACCAGCTACGACGTGCAGACGAAAGCACAAGTGCAATTGCTGCTTGCGAAGACGTTCTATAGTGCTCAGCGTTACGACGTCGCTCGATCCGAATACACGACCGTCATCAACCGTTATCCGAATACGACATACTCAACCGAAGCGGAGTTCGGTATCGGCGAGACGTTCATGGCTCAGAAGGTTTACGACCAAGCGGAGTCGGTCTTTGAAAAATTAGCGACTAGCCGCGACGCCGAAGTTGTGGTGCGTGCGGAGTTCCTGCGCGGCGTGCTCGCGCATCGGCGCGGCGACCAAGACGAAGCCCGTTTGATCTTCCGCAACGTGCTCGATCGAGTTCCCAACGTCGAACTGGCGAACCAAGCGCTCTTCAATCTGGCCGAGGTTTACGGGTCAGAAGAGCGATACATGGATCAGCTCAATTTGCTCCGCACAGTCGGTCGGCTCGGCCGCAGCAGCAAACGGTTCCATGCTCCCGGACAAGCGTTGTCGATCGTCGTGCAAGACAGTGACCTCGGCATCAGCCGCGGCCACAACAAGATTCCGGTCATCGTCAGAACGGTTCCTGGTGGCGACGAAGAATTGGTCTATCTGACGAGCGGTGGCGCGGGCAAAGGCTTGTTCCGCACTGACCTCGAAACGGCGCTCGGCCAAGTGAAGAAGCGGGACAAGATTCTGCAACTCACCGGTAAAGATCAAATCAAATGCGACTACCCGGACGAGTTCAAGAAAGAGTTCAAGAGCGTTCCGCTGTCGGATGTTGAAATCAAGATTGCCTCAAACGCTAAGTTTGAAATTGCCAGCCAGAAGATCGTCGATGAGAAGGAAGAGACGTTTTCTGAAAAACTTGCTCGCGAAGAGCTAGAACAAGACCGCCAGCAAAATCGACGTACGCAAGGCCGGCCGAAGAACCAAGTGAAGCCGGGCAATCAAATCTTCATCAAAGTGGCGGACCCGGATCGCGACCTCTCCGACGATCCAGACACGGTGATGGTCAAGCTGACCGCTGACAGCGGCGATCAAGTACAAGTCCCCGTCAAGGAAACGGGACCGCATACTGGCATCTTCGAAGGGACAGCCCTCACGGGTGAGCTGCCTGCCGGTGCGTTGGCCAGTGATACCTCGATCGACCACAGCCCGCTGATGGCGATCGACAGGAAGAAAGAATCATTCTGGCTCAGCGAGCCGGACGGCGCGGTGCCCAAGCTCTTGACGATCGACATGAAAGATCTCAACTCGGTCAACCGCGTGAAGATTTGGTCGCCAAAACCTGACGCTCAGATTCCGATTCGTGGTGAATTGCTGGGCAGCAATGACGGTGAGTTCTGGTTCCGTCTGGCGGCCCATCCCGAACCGCTCAAGGCCGACAACCTCTTCGAGCAATATGCGGCCATGCGTCGCCGAGTCTATGCCGGCAACTTCACCAGTTTCACGACGTGGGATCAGGTCAAGAACCTCGCCAAGAGCAACAAGCCCAGCGAGGAAGAGGAGGTCGTTAACGGCCTCACTTGGTCACGGCATGACGATGCCGAAGACTCCAAGAAGCCGTTCGGCGTGTTGTGGTACGGCAAGCTCGTTCAACCGAAAGCCGGAGCCGCTCGCATTCAGGTGCAAGGGGTCACGACCGCGATGGCGATCGACGGTGTTTTGGAAATGCCGGTCGGGCCGGGCAATCGCACGGTCGATGTGTGGCTCGGCAAAGGCTTGCATGAGGTGACGATCTTTGCCGCTGTGAATCAAGCGGTGCAGGTGTCGCAGGCGATTTGGGCGAGGGCTGACATCAATCGGCAGTTGGTCCAAGTCGGGCCGTTCCTCAAATCAGATTTTGACCTCGAACAAGCGACGGCTCGTGCCGTCGATGAATCGCAACCGACGCCCGATCAGACGGATATCGTTCTGACTTTGGAAACCGTCAAGCTCAACAAGAAGACTGAGCAATTCGGGCTCGTGCAAGGACGGACGCCTCCACAGATCGGTACCTGGACCTCGCTCGAAGATAACGCCTGGTGGGAATTCGAGGCGAAGCAGCCGGGCGTGTATGACGTGTGGCTCGATGTCGCTCACGGTGGTGGCGGGCAATCGACGTTCGAAATGGATGTTGCCGGCTCGGTCATCAAGGGGACCGTTCCCGCGACTGCGGGTTGGCAAGTTGCCGTGCCGACGAAGTTTGGCACCGTGCTGATCGATAAAGCGGGACCATACAAACTCGCCATCAAGCCGATCGCCATCAACGGCGGTGGTCTGATGGAGCTACGCGGTGCCAAGCTCGTACCAGCGGCGGGTAGTCGAGTCGTGATGACTCCTGGAGCGTGGGAGTTCCGCTTCCCAGACAACGACGTTCGCTTCGTGCGGTTCAAGATCAACGAGTATCTCGGCGAAGCAGTCGCAGTGAATCATGTCGAGGTTTCCGGCTCCGTAGTGCAAGCTTCCAGCTTGCCACTTGCCAGCACTAACAAATCGGCTGCTGACAAGCCGGAAAAAGTCAAAGAAGAAGCTTCAAGCAAGATACTTGAACTACGGAACTACATTCCGACCGACGCCGATGTGCTGGAACTGTCTAGCAACAACACGCTGGAAATCGCTGGCGGCGACGTTGTCACGGCAGGCTACACCGACGAGTTCACGCAGAACGAAAACACGTCGTCATTGTTGCTCACTCAGAAGCTGATCGCGACCTACTTCAACGCGACGGCTGGAGCGATCAACTACGATTTCATCCGCTTAGATAATGGCCAGGTACAGAACATCGACAAGGTTGTGATGCGCGTCGATCCGGGCGAGCGTTTTGTTGTCTCGATCACTGATTTCGATCTTGATACGACGGTCGGTCAAGACACGCTCGAATTCGAGATCTCTGTCAACGACGGCGAACCAATCAAGCTGTCGGCCATCGAACGCGAATTGCAATTCAGCGGCACCTTCACGAAAGAGATCGACACAGTCTCGGCCTCAGCCGGTGATGCTGACACCAGCAAGCTCAAGGTGAAACCCGGCGATCGCATCGTCGTAAAATACCTTGACGCTCAGAACACGTTCCCCGGCCATGCGGTCAAACGAGAGGCGGTTGTGTATGTCAACAAGCCGACCACCGCGCAAGTTCGGATCGTCGAAACACGCGTCGTTCCAGGCAACAAGCAGCAGAACGCACCGTCACAATTCGTCTATCTGCCTCAGGCCGATGCGAAAGACAAGAAGGAGTTGGCGAACGTCGCGTTTGAAGCTCCGCTGACCATCGAGGTCATTGATCCCGACATGGCCAAAGACAGTCGTAGCGAAGTGCTCGTCACGCTGACAACGACCGACGGTGCGAAAATCGAATGCCGCTGTGTTGTCAGCGGCGAGCATTCGCACTTCAACGCTTTTCAGCAACAAGACGCAACGCATTGGGCGCTGGAAGAAGGCCGGTTTGTCGGTCAGGTTATTTTGCAACTGGGCAGCAAGGGGAGCGCGGATGTCATCCCGCTCACGTCAGAAATGCCACGTAACCTGATTGGCGGCGGCAAGCTGGATGAGTCTCAAACCAATCAAGGCAAAGACCGCAGTCTCGTCACACGAGTCCTGAACCTCACCGGCAAGGACAAAATTTTGGCGATCTACGCCGATGAGAACCGGCCTGAATCTAAACCGAAAGCAAAGCCAGTCGCGACCGCCACGCAGCCCGCCGATTCAACATCTGCAACAGCGAAGCCGGGAACAACCGCAGCAACGGGAACGAAGCCGACGCCTGCGACCAAAACGGTCGGCACGAATCCTGCGATGACGAAACCAAGCACGGGAACGGCGGCAACCAAGACGGGAACCAGCACGCCGAAAACGGGGACTCAACCGGCAGCCGCGCCGGCTCAGCCAGAGAAGCCGGAAATTCCGACCGTCACCGCGCAGGCTCGATTGATCAGCAATGGAGTGCTCGCGGTTGTTGATCGTGATTACGACAAGCCGATCAGCAAGCTGCATGTCGGCGAGAAAATCTATCTGATGGTCACCGATGCCGATCAAGACGCCTCGGATGAACGTGATCATGTTTCCGTGGAAGTCACGACAGAGTTCGGCGAGCACGAGACGGTCAAGCTGGAGGAGACGTTGGCTCACAGCGGCGTCTTCACGAGCTCGGTGCAACTGAAGTCCAACGAGAAGCCGACTGCCGGTAACTTGAAGGCCGATGACTTGATCATCGAGTGCTACTTCGGTGACACGCTCAAAGTGAAATATGTCGATCCCGCTGCCAGCACTGAGTCAGGGAAACTCGAACAAGACAAGAGCCTCCCGATCGTCATCGGCACCGACGGTCTCGTCGCTGCGTTCAGCAAGACGTTCAACGACGAACGGCTGGCAGTCGAAACGAAGTTCCGGATCGCAGAGAGTTTCTTCGAGCTATTTAAGTCCCACAAAAACCTGGGTCGCAAAGAACAGGAACTGGCCGATCTCGAAGCCGGTCGCCATATCCTGCGTGAGGTCATGGAGGATTATCCCGATCCGAGGTACGTCCCACGAATTCAATATCTTCTCGGTCAGTTTGCCCAAGAACTTGGCCAGTGGGACGAGGCGATCGACGCTTATGAAGTCATCATCAACCAATATGCCGACAACACGCTGGCCGCCGATGCCCAATATAAGCTGGCTCAATGCTATGAAGAGCGAGGCGACTTCGATGAGGCATTGGAGGCCTACGTAACTCTCGCCGCGACTTACCCGAAGAACCCGTTGATCGCGAGCGTCATGATTCGCATTAGCGACCACTTCTACAAAGCCGAGGAGTACACGATCGCCGCTCAGGTCGG
>JANNDA010000132.1:0-7272 GCA_031387195.1 Planctomyces sp.
GCTTGAATGTCGCCGAGTACGGCACGCATTCAATGCGGCGCACGAAGGCTTCGTTGATCTACAAGGCGACCGGCAATCTGCGCGCGGTGCAGATCCTGCCCCCCTGGTCGTGCGACGAATGGACCGGGGGGCTGACGCCGCCCCGCTCGCTTGCACAATTTTCACTGCGGGTCTTCATAGGGCTCTGCGGACTGTTGTGGAGCGGTGTGATCCCGGCGGACGAGACCAAGCCGACTGGGCCGGACTTCAACACGCAGGTCGTTCCAATTTTCAAAAAGTACTGCAATGGCTGCCACAATGCGGATGAGAAGGAAGGTGGGCTGATCCTGGAGTCGTTTGACTCGGCGCTTAAAGGGAGCAAACGGGGCGCGGTGATTGTGCCGGGGAAGAGCGAACTCAGCCGGTTGGTGCTCACGCTGGAGAAGAAGGTCAAGCCGGTGATGCCGCCGGAAGGGAACGAAGGTCCGAAGGCGGACGAGATTGCGGTACTCAAAGCCTGGATCGATGCGGGGGCGAAAGGGCCGAGCGGCCAAGCTCCCGATCCGACGTTGCTCGTCACGCCGAAGATTGCCACGAAAGGTGATGTGCGGCAGCCGATTCAGGCGGTGGCGTGGTCACGCGATGGGAAGTTGATCGCCGTTGCGCGGCATGGGCGGATTGAGATATTGCCGAGCGACCGGAGGTTGGGCGCTCTTGCCCGACCAGAGGGGGCGAACGATGAGGAAGACAAAAAAGCGACGGGCAAGAGTGCCCATCCTCCGTTACGTGGTGTGGTGAACGACGTGGGTTTTTCGGCTGATGGTGCGATCGTCTTCGCGGCGGCGGGGGAGCCGGGGCTCTTTGGCGAAGTGCGGCTCTTCAACGTGGCGGACGGTTCGTTGATCCGCGTGATTCAAGGTCATCGCGATGCGATCTATGCGGCGGAGTTGAGTCCCGATGGCAAGTTGCTCGCGACCGGAAGCTATGACCAGAAGGTCAAACTGTGGGATGTCGCGACAGGCAACGAAGTCCGCACTCTGCATGGGCACAACGACGCAGTGTATGACGTCGCGTTTCATCCGAACGGGCAGATGCTGGCGAGCGCGAGCGGTGATCGGACCGTGAAGTTGTGGAACGTCGCGACGGGCGAGCGGCTCGACACGCTCAATCAGCCGGAGAAGGAACAGTACGCGGTCGCGTTTAGTTTGGATGGCAAGCGAGTCGTTGCGGCGGGGAGCGATAAGCGGATTCGAGTTTGGGACATCACGGCGGGCGGCAAGGAAGGGACGAACCCGATTGCGTTCGCGCGGTACGCTCACGAGGGAGGGATTCTCAAGCTCGCGTTTTCGCCCGATGGACAGATGCTGATTTCATCGGCCGAGGATCGTCGGATCAAAGTCTGGGAGACGAAATCGTTCACGCAACTCAAGGTGCTGGAGACTCAACCGGATTGGCCGCAAGCGTTGGCGATCTCGCCGGACAACGCGCAATTGTTGGTCGGTCGCTTGGACGGTTCATTGGCCAGCTACTCGATCGCGGGAGCAGGGCAGGGCGTTGTCACATCAACGCCGCTGACGGGCGATCCGGTGCCGAAGCCGCATGTCGATTCGCCGAAGCTCATGGAGGTGGCCGAAGCGGAACCGAACGACGATGCGGCTGCAGGCCAGAAAGTTTCTGTTCCGATGACGGTCAACGCTGTGATCAGTCAGCCGGGTGATGTGGACTTGTTTCGCTTCTCCGCAAAGGCCGGTCAGGTGTGGATGATTGAAACCAACGGATCGCGAATGAAGTCCCCCATTGATACGCGAATTGAAGTCCTCAGCACGGATGGTCGTCCGGTGCCGCGGCTGGTGCTGCAAGCGGTGCGAGAGACATTTAATGAGTTCCGCCCGATCGACTCCAACGGCCCGGACATCCGCTTGAAGAACTGGGAAGAGATGGACCTCAACCAGTTTCTTTACATCGGCGGCGAGGTGCTCAAAACGTTCCGCATGCCGCAGGGGCCAGACTCCGGCATGCAGATGTTTAACAACGGCAAGCGGATCTGTTACTTCGACACCAGCGCGACGATTCATGCGTTGGACGAAGTCTGCTACATCGTCGAGCCGTATCCGGTCGGCACGAAGTTGATCGACAACGGTCTGCCGGTCTATCCGTTGGCGTTTGAGAACGACGACGACGGCGATCGAAAGCTGGGCAACGACAGCCGCTTGACGTTCACGGCTCCGGCAGATGGCGAGTATCTCGTCCGAGTGACCGATGTGCTCGGTTCGGGTAGTGACAAGCATGTTTACGCGCTGACGATTCGCGAGCCTCGTCCGGACTTCTCACCGACGATCACCGGCGGTCGCGATGCGACGATCGGTCTCGGTAGCGGCTCGCGAGTGACGTTTCAGATTGATCGCGCAGACGGGTTCGATGGCGATGTCCGCTTTGATGTGGCTGGGCTACCCGAAGGGTTTTCGATCTCAACGCCGGTCGTCATTCAGGCGGGACACTTGCAAGCGAAGGCCGTGCTGAGCAACTCGCTGGAGGCGAAAGAGAAAGCTCCGGCAAAGGAAGTGTGGTCGCAGGTGAAGGTGACGGCGACCGGCTTCGTTCACGGCGTTCCGGTGGTGAAAGAGGTCGGCAACCTCGGCGAGATCAAACTGGCCGACAAGCCGAAGTTCGTCGTGACTCTGTCACCGGATCAGCCTCAGTTAGGCGAAGCTGCTGCCTCGCAACCAACGATCGGTGACGACGGTATCCCGGAACTGGTCATCGCTCCGGGGACGACAATCCCGGCGATGCTGCGGATCGAGCGATTCAACGACTTCAAGAACGAACAACGCTTCGATGTCGATAACCTGCCGCACGGCGTGATCGTTGATAACCTCGGACTGAGCGGCGTGATGATTCGCCAAGGCGAGACGGAACGGCAAATATTCATCACCGCTTCAAGCTGGGTGCCGGAGACGAGTCGATTGATTTATGGCGTCTCGCAGCAAGAGGGAAATCAGGCGTCACGGCCAGTGCGGTTGGTCGTGCGGAGAGCAGGACAGGTCGCGCAAACGGCACCGGTGAAGTGAGAGACGATGGTGTGTCGGTGCTCCGTAATTCAATCACCCTTATTTGAGACATTATGCCAGCCAGCCCCGTGCCCAGTGATCGTGTGGAGCATGTCGAGTCGTTGTTGATGCACTTGCAGCGTGACTTCGATTCGTTGGGCGAAGTGGTGTGGAGGCAGCAGGCGGAGATCGACGCCTTGAAGAAAGAAGTGCAACGGCTCGGTGAGCGTGTGGCGACGGAAGCCGACGGCACCGAAGAGCGTGATCCTTTGGCCGAACAGCCGCCACATTATTAACAGGCTCACGATCAGCGGCACTCCAAGTGAAGACACTCCGCTTGAGAAATAGGCGTAATGAAGCACATGACGGGCAAGCAGAAAGTTACCGGATTAGACGGCGTCATCGCGGGAGAAACCGCGATCAGCACGCTGGATGCGGGGCTGCATTATCGCGGGTATGCAATTGAAGAACTGGCTCGCGACGCGACGTTCACCGAGGTCGCGTACTTGCTGTTGCATGGTGAGCTGCCGACAGCAGAGTCGCTGGCGGACTTTCGAGCGATCTTGGCGGAGTCGGCCGAAGTTCCGGAGGCGGTGATTCAGTTGCTGCATGAGCTGCCGCTGCATGTTGCACCGATTGATGCACTGCGAACGTCGATCAGCGCGCTGGGACACTTTGATCCGCAGTCCAATGAAAATGATGCGACGGCAAACCTTGGCAAAGCGATTCGATTGCTCGGACAAATTCCGGTGCTGATTGCGGCGCGTCATCGACTGACTCGTGGCTTTGAACTGCTGGAGTCCGATCCGGAATTGAGTTTCGCGGGCAACTTCTTGTCGTTGCTCCACGGCCGCTTGCCGACAGCGCGCGATGAACGAGCGTTGGAGCAGACGCTGATTTGTTATGCCGATCACGAATTCAACGCCTCGACGTTCACCGCTCGGATTGTGGCCTCGACTGGCTCCGATCTGCATTCGGCTGTGACCGCCGCGGTCGGAGCGCTGAAAGGTCCGTTGCACGGCGGAGCGATCGAGAATGTGCTGACCGAAATTCTCGACATCGAATCGCCGTCTCATGCCGAGAAGTTTGTGCGCAACGCGATCGCCAAGAAGCGACGCATCGCCGGCTTCGGACATCGGGTCTACCGCGATCGCCCCGATCCTCGTGCGGTGTTCTTGAAAGAAGTCTCTCGTGATTTGGCTGTCACAGACGGACAACAGCAACTCGAAGAGATCGCCGACTTGATCGAAGCGGCGATGTGGAAGCAGAAAGAATTGCGGCCGAATGTCGATTGGCCAACGGCTCGCGTTTACCACGCGTTGGGTTTTGGCTCGGAACTCTTCACGCCGCTGTTTGCTGCCGCCCGCGTGATCGGCTGGGCCGCACATGTCATCGAGCAACAGGCCGACAATCGCCTGATTCAGCCACGATCAAACTACGTTGGTGCCCAGCCCCGGAAGTTCGTGCGACTGTGCGAGCGGAGCGGCGTTAGCCGGGATTATTCCTGAGACGGGGAGATTTCTCAGCAGGCTGTATCACACTAGCCCGACGCGCAAGCGTGGGAATTTCGCCCCCATCCCTGGCTGGCGCGTCGGGCTAGTGTGAAGCGTGAATAATCCCAGTTAGCCCCCCGGTATATTCGCCATTCTATTTGAATGATCCGCCGAGCATTTCAATCAGCCAGCCGTTGGCGGGGCTGTAGCCGGAGGATTGCCAACCCCACATGCTGCGGACGAGGTCGATGGAGGCCATGCCACACAGCACCATGCAGATCGTGGATGCGGCCAAGAAGCTCACCGTCAACCCACCCCAAGGGTATTCCACGGAGCCGGTCATCGTCGGAGCTTTCGCTGCGACCGTCTCGAAGTCTCCAGAACTTTCACCGAACTCGCCCTCTTCTTCGTCGAAGGCTTCATCGCCGGCAAACACGCCCCCTTCGAGATCATCATCGGCGGACGCTTCGACTTCGTCATCCCCTTCGTTGAACTCGAAGGTCTCGTCTTCTTCGTCATCGTCCACGGCCTTCTTTTTGACCATCGCCGCTCCGACGTCGTCGGTCTCATCTTCGTCGTCGAAGAGCAACACGCTGGTGTCGCCTGTGCTGCCGCCGTCTGCCGCACCGATCTCGAAGTCGCTTTCCTCGTCCTCATCGTCATCCAGCGCGAGCGAGGGGACTTCGAGCATGGTGTCTTCCATGTCGGACTTGGCTTTACCCTTGGGCTGCGCCTTGCCCATCGGGATTTTCATCGCGGGCATGGTTTCGGTCAGATTCAGGTCCATGTCATCGTCATCATCTCTCAACGCGATGCCGCTGTCGGCCATCGTGTCGCCCAGCGTCAGGCCCTCATCCTCTTCGTCGCCCATGTTGAGGGCGATGCCGCTGTCATCTTCTGTTTGCAAGGCGATGCCACTGTCGTCCGCGAGGGTGATGCCGTCATCATCTTCATTGTTGTCATCCGCAAAGAGCGACAGGCCACTATCGATTTCGTTCCCTTTTTCGAGCGACATGCCACTGTCTGCCGCTCGGTCGAGTGCGATGCCGCTGTGACCGCCCAGGGCCACGCCGCTGTCACCCGTCAGCGAAATGCCGCTCCCTTCGCCGAGGGAAATGTCGGCGTCATCGAACAGAATTGACGAGCCCGCGCTGCGGATGCCGCTTTTGCTGTCCATCTCCAAATCGAGGCCGCTATCTTCTCTCAGCAATCCGACATCACTGTCGCTGCCCGCGATGATCCCGCTGGGGCTCGCCCCATGGCCTGAGTCGCCGAGTAGCCGGACGTCGCTGTCAGAATCCCCCATCAAGCGCACATCGCTGTCGCTGTCACCCTGCGAGCTGAAGTGGACGTCGGAGTCGTCTTTCGCGAGGAGTACGTCGCTATCAGAATCTTCTTGATCGACGAGCATCACATCGCTGTCACTGTCGGGTTTCGGAACTCGACGAATGGTTGATGGCATGAGCTGCACATCGCTGTCGCTATCCGGGCGGCTGGTTTTGCGAACGCCGCTATCGTCGAGCCGCACATCGCTGTCCGAATCACTAAACGACATCTTCAGCGCGCTACCGCCGGACAACGGGCCATCCGATGCCAAGCGAACATCGCTATCAGAATCGCCCAGATCGATCTTTACGTCGCTGTCGCTGTCATCGGTCAAACGGACGTCGCTGTCCGACTCGCCCATATTCAGCATCACGTCCGGATCACTGTTGTGTTGAGACTCCAGCCTCTCATCCATCACCAACCGGACGTCACTATCGGACGCTCCGAGATCCGTGTTGCCAAAGTCGTCGAAGATGCTGCCGACAGGGTCGCTCTCGACTTCGGCACCACCACCGGCACTCAGCCGACGGATGATCGACGGGGCGTCGTCGTCATCGGTCGCTGGCTCGTCATCCAACACCGAGCCATCGTCTTCGCCATCGAGCATTTGCAAATCGGGATCGGACGACGGCTGCAACCGACGCCCCAGTTCCTCAATGTCTTCTTCTTTGAACTTGAACGTCCCGCGATCAGAGAAGCCCCGAACGTCCCCGCGACTGCGGAGTCGGTTAAGTTCCTCTTTGGGAATCCCGAGTCGTTCCGCGGCTTCTTCGATGCTGAGGTATTTCTTGGCCATGATTCACCGACCCTATTGAATGGACCGAATCGTCTCAATTGCTTCCGCAGGCACAACCCGCCCTTGCAAACTTTGCTCGGATCAACGGCTGCCAGAATGCGGCAATGGATTCTAGGAGCAGGCTTAGGACGAGCAAGCAGAATCACCAACAGTGGTTAGAAACAGACAGCGCCACGGTGCGATGACAGTGAATGATCAGGCCGATTGCTCGTTCTAAAATTTCCTCAAGTTCGGCTTGGCAGGTTTTGAAGATGCCACTACAAACCCGCCGCTTTGTCCGGCCGAGGACTCAGCATCACCCCTTCGGGAGTCCTTCCCACACCAACTCTCGGCCCCCAGCGATTCCTGCCTCTCTTCCTCCCGTCCACACCATTTCCATTCGTCTACTCAGCGTCCTGCGTCTACTTATCGCCCTGTGTCAGTCCCGTGTGATTCGACTCACGATAAGCGGTCGCCTCGCCGTCATCGAACGGAGCCCTTCCTCATGTCACAGTTTCTCCGAAACAAATTCGCTACGTGGTGTCTTTTCGGTGTCGTCACCGTGCCACTCACTGGCTGCTGCGGACCAATGATCCCGCGCACCTCGCTACGGCAAAGCCAGTTTCGAGCCAATCAACTCTATGGCCAGAAC
>JANNDA010000168.1:0-10484 GCA_031387195.1 Planctomyces sp.
AAGCTGTCGGCGGCGATTATTTCGATGCGATGATGCTCGACAAAGACAAAATGTGCTTGTCGTTTGGTGACGTCGCTGGCAAAGGTGTTCCTGGCGCGCTGATCATGGCGCGAATGTCGAGTTGCGTGCAGAACACAATGCAGTTCGTGCATGAAGTCGGCCCGGCAGTCGAAGCGATCAATCACCACATGTGTTCGGCGGCAGTTGAAGGCCGCTTTGTGACATACGTCTTGATCATTCTCGACATCACCACGCACGAGATGGTGATTACCAACGCCGGACACATGTCGCCAATTATCCGCCGTGCTGACGGATCGTTGTTCGAGTTCCCCGATGAGACGGTCGGTGTGCCGATTGGTGTTGTTGATGGATATCCGTTTGACGTGTTGAATTTCAAAATGGAGCCTGGCGATCTCGCCGTTTTGTTTACGGACGGCGTCAGCGAGGCAATGGCCCCTAACGGCGATCTCTACACGATGGAGCATCTCCGAGAATTCATTAAAAACGGCCCCAAGAAGGCCGATGAGCTGGGGAAAGCTCTGTTGAAAGACGTTCGTCGTCACGCGAACGGTCGCGCCCAAAATGACGATATCACGATCATGACCTTCGGCCGTAATCCGATCTGATGCAACGCATTCAACGTCTTGACGAAACGACACAAGGCAGGCTCACTCATGGTGTGCCTGCCTTGTTGCTTTAGTGCGAGGCTTTTGGGCGAGCGGAATGATCGTCGTCTTTCGCTCCGCGAAAGAACGCCCTTTCGCGGAGCGAAAGGCGACAAAGTAAGCAAGACCAGGGGCTCACGCCGCCCCGTTCGCCTGACTCATTCAGCGTTACTACGAGGACTTCATGATGATCTCAGACGGCGCTTCGACCTTGCGGTAGCCGAGGCTGTGAATCACTTCGAGAACTTCGCTCCAGGTGGGGAACGCTCGGCCGCTGCGGCGTTTGTAAGTGTCCATTGCGCTCATGAATTCGACCTCGTTACCCGTGTAGTCTCGCTCACAGGTTGTCGGATCGATCTGGCGTCGGCGTTCGGTCTTGCGGCGAGGCGCTAGACGTCGCTCTTCTCCCGGTGGTTTGGCTTGCGACGGAAAACTGCGACGATCGCTAACGCGGCGGCTTGCGCCAAGCCGCTGTTCAACGACCAATTCCATGTCCAACGTAGCTGCAGGCATAGTCTGCTCCGATGAGGGGAAACTGCACTTCCGGACGTCTCCAAAACGGGTCCGGTATCCGTGTCGAGAATGCCCCAACGTGAGAGGTCATGTTCGACGTTGAACTTTGTCACACATCCGCAGACTCGGCAAATTGAGACGATCACGAAAGCGGTAATACTTGAGGACAATTTGGAGATGGCGCAATCCCGCCGGTCGTAGCGATTGCACGAGGCTGTGGAAAAATTGTGGCGCATGCGGCTCGCGTGCAAGCCAATAAGCCTGCGGAAAATCGACGCACGCGAGCCGCGTACGCCACATTCTCAACGGCCCCGCACGAGTTGAGCTACGAATTCTTCCGCAGGATCACGGCGTGGGCGTGACCAGACCCACTGTCCAGCGGACTTCACCAGCAGAAATTTTGGTGGCAGCGAAGGCTGTATCAAACGGCGTCAACATTTCTGCCAAGCGGCCCAGATGTTGACTAGCACTCGATGCCTCGATCTTTCGCCAGTAAGCCAATTGGCCGCTCAAGGACTCGTGGTACTCTTCCACGAATCGACGTGTGGCTGACGCATTCAGGAATAGCCACTGAGAATGATCCTCGAAATGACGCGAGCGAACTGTCGCGAAGAGGGGTTCGGACTCGAGCGATTTCCCCCCCGAGGTCTTCGAGAAGTTTGAGATCAGTTGGGGATTGGTCGCCACCAAGAGGTGCTTTTCCAAAACTCCAAATGCGGGACGATAGGGGCTGAGCCCATCCAGCCAGCGCAGCACCATGTCGTCTCGTAGCGTTCTGCGGACGACTGCCGTGGACTCCGGATTGCGACCGTTGTGGTTCGCTGCGGCGAAACTCAGTAATGCCGACAAGCCTGCATCGAGCGACTCCCGAAAAGTTGGCTGCCCCTCGAAGCCATCCTCTTTCACGGGTGCCGAAAATTTCCAGGTCAACAGCGCATCAACTGGAGCAGCCTGGTCACTGAGCGGCAAACTCGGCACAACTGCTCCACCAAGAGATGGGCGGAAGTGAGGCAAGACGTCCGCAAACAGATCACGACCCAACAAACCGCGACTGACTTTGGCAAACGTCTGCCAATCACGCTGGCTATGTTCCGATTGGTCCAACGTACGCACCCAATTCAGCAGCTTGGGATCGAGTCGCAGCTCACCCGCCAGCAGCGCGTTCGCAGGCAATCGTCCCGCCAGGTCACTTGTTTCTTGCGAGGCTTGCAACGCTTGTTGCCAGACATCCGGTAACTCTCCCGTCTCGTGATGAACCACCGCGTGCAAGACGACTCCGTCTCGCAGCTCTACGCCAGCAGACAGCCACTCCAGTTTGTTCCAAACCGCCGAAGCCCAAGCATCGGCCGGTTTGGCTTTAGCGAGTTCCGTGTCCCACACTCGCGGATTCACGACGACGCGAATGGAACATCGTTCTGGCAGCGCGTCGATCGCACTTTTGTATTGCGGCATGCTCGCGAGATTACTCAGTCGGTTCGCGGCTGCTGTGGCGTCTGCCCTCGCGAGCACGTTCCGAATCTGCTCTTCACTTTCGCTGATGGCGAGCGTGCGACCGACTTTGACGGTAAAGAGATCGGGACCAGCTTTCTGACCGTCAACCTTTTTGCGACGACGCTGAAAGCTGCGACCGAACGCCGACATCGTCTGCACGTCGTGAGCTTCCAGTTGATCCCAGAGTCGCAGCACTCGGTCCCAAGAATCATCTCGCGCCGCTCGCGACAACAGCACGGCGGCTGGTTTGCCTTGTTGAGTGGGCACGATGGCGAGCAACACAGACTCGCCAAAAAGTTCAACCGAAAACTGATCGAGCGGCTGACCAACGAGTGCTTCTAAGGCGACTTTCCCGACTTGGAACTTGGCGAACTCCGGACCTTGTTGCCACTTTTTGACAAACGGCAATTGAGACAATCGGCGAAACCATTCGGCGTTTGGCAAGTCGGCGAAATGTGCCTTGAGTCCGTGGACCTCAATACAAATGCCGACATCGGTTCCGACTAACTCCGTCAATGACGGCTCATCCGCACGCGTCTCTTGAGGAAGCCAGGCAGCGATCAGCAGGCATAGACCAACACAAACAATTCTGAAAGCGATCACGTCGAAGAATCCTGTGAGGTAAAGATCCGGTCCAACAACGAATCAAACGCATCTCGCAATTCATGTCCCCAAGGAGACAGTGGTCGCGACAACGAGTCCGGCAAGCCGTTCATCACATCATTGGTCCGAAACGGCGATGTCGATTCGGCTGGAGGAAGCAAAAAATTGGCAGTCGAAACATGTTGCAATGCTTGCGAGGCCAATGCGGCGTAAGCCTCGCGAGCATCATGCAACAACACGTCGAGTTGTCGATCATTGGGGGAGGCGACGACAGCGGACGATGTTGTCGGATTCGCGACAATGGTGACTCCATTCAACGCTCGCTGTTGCGCGAATTGGACATTTCCTGAGACATGCCAACCAACGCCGAACATCACACACAGCGCGATTGCTGACGTCATCAGTGCCAACGCTGCCGGCCACGATGGGTTCCGATGTCGAAGAGTTTCAATTTCATGGGCAACGCCGGTCGTAGCGACAACCGGCGGAGCGATGTTCACGTCAACGCGCGACTTCAGGGCGACAACGACTGCGGTCACGAGATCATCGGGAGTCTCAACGTCCTGCCAGCCAGCGACTGCCGTTTCGATTCGTTGAAACTGCGCCAACAGTTCTCGACACGAGGCGCACAACGCGGCATGAGCGGCGAGGTCTTCGGAGAGGTGGTGCTCTCGCAGGTCGAGCTGTGCTTGCAAACGTTCTTCAAAGTCGAAACAGGTCATGATCAGGTCTCTTCAAGTCGCGAGCGAACCAGATTTAGTGGGGAAGAAATCCTCTTTGTCGAAAATACTCAGCGATCTCTTTGCGGGCGCGATGCAGCCAAATTTTGACGGTCCCTTCGGGACGATTCAGGATCTCGGCAACTTCCACGACAGACAATTCTTGTTGATAAAACAGCACGAAACATTGGCGGTATTCCTGGCGGAGAGTGAGCAATGCCTTTTGGACTTCTTCCGCGTCGTCTTGAGGTTGCGAGACCGACCGCTGAGGAAGGAGGTCAGCTTGCAGATCGCAAGGAATCGGTCTTCGACCTCGTTCCTCCAGATGAGTTCGACAACGATTGGCTGCAATGGTGAGCAACCAAGGACGCAGCGGTCGCACCTGGTCCCAGCGGTGCAGGTTCCGAAAAACTCGCAGAAAGACTTCTTGAGCCACGTCTTCCGCATCCTGACGCTGTCCCAGCATTCGCAGACAGACTCCAAAGATGAGTCCCTGAAACTGCTCGACGAACATTCGCTGACTCGACTCGTTACCAGTCAGGCAATTACGAACTAACTCGACCTCGCTGACGTCCACGGTCAACCTGGCATCCCATTATGGAATTGTGATGGCCGCAACTTACGTCACCAAGGGCACATGATTCGGCCCTTCATACCGTCTCGGCGGGAGACTGGTTTCAGGGACTTCGTGGCCAACGAAAAAGCCCGGACTTCTGTTCAAAGCCGGGCTTTACCCAGTGGCAATTATCGCTGGATGTAGTCTTTCGCCACTTGTCTGGCGAATTTGAAAGCGTGCTTGACCGTGTTTGTGCGCAGCTCAATCTGCTCTTCAGAGTAGTACCGCGTTCCCTCGCTTGTTGGGAGACCGGCGAGGTTGATCGCGAGCGGCAACAAATCCAAAAACTCGCGATATCGACGTTGTTGATCGGCTGCCGCTGCATTTGGATCAGACACGGCAAAAGCTCCTTGTGACGAATTGGCGCGATCTCGACCACTACCCGCGATTCATGTACTTCTTGATGAGGTCCGCAGCCAACTGGTTTGGTTTGACCTGCGGAGGTGCCGCCGGTTGGCCTTCTGCGGCTGGCACTGCGACCGGTGGGGGGGCGGGAGCTTTTGCTCCCGTTTCTTCCGGTGGCGGTAGTCTCGTGGGAGGTACGACGGTGGCGTTGATCGCCACTGCTTCTTCAGCCTCTGGTTCAAAATCGGCCTGCGGAGCCGCGTACTGCGCGGCCATCATCGCTTGCTGATGCGCCAACTGTTGTTGCTGGGCAATTTGCTGCTGGTAAGCCATCTGCTGTTGGTAGGCAGGATCACCGTAGGGTTGCTGCATGAATTGTTGCGGTTGCATTCCATACGGGTTGGGCATGTATTGAGGTGCGTAGTTGGCATACGGAGCCTGAATGTATTGCGGCTGCGGATAACCAGGAGGCATCATCCCAGGCATTCCATAAGGCTGCATTCCTGGAGCTGGCATCGCTTGCGGTGCCATTGGCATTCCGGGGGGCATCGGTGCCACGATTGGCTGCATTTGTGTGACTGGTTGAGCCATTGCGAATGGAGCAGCCAGATCGCTGTGTGTCGCATCGGGAGTAAACACTGGCAAGTCGTCTGTGGCCGGAGCCTCCAGAGGAGCGACGGGGACCGCAGGCGATGTCACCTGAGTACCGTCCGCGCTCAAAAGTCGCGTCTCTCCGCTCCCCTCAATGGCACCACCGAGAATCTCTGTTGGCCCGGTATCCAGCATCGTTTGGGAACCGCTGTCAGAGCTTTCCGGCGCTTCCGCGAGATCACTGAGCATGAATCCCGTGCCGGAATCGCTCAAATAATTCGAAGCCACTCGCGCGTGCTGGACGGCTTGAGCCACTCCTTCAATCACAATTTCAAATTCAAGTTTGCCGATCAGAACTCGGTCGTTGGATTGCAGAACGACCTGACCTTGAACCCGCTCGCCATTCACAAAGGTGCCGTTCGTGCTGCCGAGATCTCGCAGTCGGATGCCAAAGTCATCAATCGAAAATACACAGTGATGGCGACTCACTGATTCGCTCGTCGGGCGTAATTGGCAATCCTGCTCTCGTCCCACCAGGAATTTCTTAGCCTGTAATGGGATGAGCGAACCATGTTGTTTCCCACCAATAACCTTCAACTCAGCCCGCAGCATAGCGCTCACTCCTGGCTCTGTATCGGACACGCAACCTCTTGTTGGTAAAGGTCTTCACCTGCCCATGTCACGGGGGTTGCCCGGAATCGGCGACATGAAAACGAAATCCATCCAAGGTCGCAACTGAACTGACTTTCGGAAAGCGCCGGACGTAGTTTTGAAGTGTTGACGAATCTCGTCACGAGCGCTCGCTGATTGGCAACAGAACGCTACCAGCGGTTTTTGAGGCTGTCAATCGGGGCTCTCCCTTACGTCATCAAACTTAGGGGGTTATGTGGAACAACGGGATGACAATTCAGATGCGATGCCGTTGGCCAACGCGGCTGATCGGATCGTCTGCGGCAATTCCCCCGCAATGATCTCGTCACCCAAGGCGTGGGCCATACGTCGCCCTAGCTCTGCCGCATCACATTCCGGCCAACAAAAAGTGGCCAGCAAATTGCTCAAGCCCAGCAACTCTGGAGCAGATGCTGATGAGCGCAGCAGCAAGCTCCCGTGTTGCAGGATCGCTCCGCGCCGCCGCCGCTGAGCGCTTCCCAAGACTTTGTGTCCGCGAAAGACAAGGTCAGGAGACGCCTCACGAAGAAAGCACAGAAACGGCTCGACGCAGTCCTTCAAGTCGCGTCCTCGAAGTTGGACTTCAACACCGCGCTCTTGCAGCAGGCCGATCACGATCGAGTGGATCAAGTCGTAAAGTTGCGAAGGTTGTTCAGCCAAGTGATGTCCCGGTGGCAGGACGCAGGAGTAGGTCTGCTCCTGGTCATGCAAGATCGCACCGCCACCGGAGAGGCGACGAACACACGGCAGGTGACTCAATCGAGGATCAGCCTGATGTTCTTCCGGTTTCTGAAAATAGCCGAGTGAGATTGTCGGCTCAGCCCAACGATACAACCGGACGAACGTCGTCCCGCTTCGCAAAGACTCTTCCAGCAAGGCGGCATCGACAGCCATGTTCCAAGCGCCGGAATGTGGCGGCTCGTCGAGGATGAAATGCACGGGAGCGGTCATGGCTTCCAACTCAGCACGAGCTGCCGACCCGCTTGAACTTCATTCGGCCGAGAGACCGGCGTCGCGTGCGGCGCATCGTGCAGAAACTCAGCAGACTCGCCGAGGATCTCACGGATCGCATCGGCAAAGGCGTCGAGCGTTGCCTTCGATTCGGTCTCGGTCGGCTCGACCATCATGGCTTCCGGGACGACCAGCGGGAAGTAAACCGTCGGGGCATAGAAACCAAAATCGAGCAACCGCTTCGCGATATCCAACGCCGAGATGCCGCGATCGCTCTTTGGCTTTTCGGCCGAGGCAACGAATTCGTGCATGCAACGTTCGCCGTGAGGAACCGGCAACAGATCGCGGAGTTTTTCTCGCAGGTAATTCGCGTTCAAGACGGCTTGCTCGGAAACCGCTTTCAGTCCGGCCGCACCGAGAGTTCTGAGGTAACAATAGCCGCGAAGTAGGATGCCGACGTTACCAAAGTAACTCCGTACGCGACCGATGCTTTTTTGCGGCGTGCTGAGCCCATATCGGACTCCTTCCGCTGAGTCTGTCCGAGTGACAACCGGTCCCGGCAAGTAGTCCGCTAAAAAATCCCGAACAGCGATTGGCCCAGCACCGGGACCACCAGAGCCGTGTGGTCCGGTGAAAGTCTTGTGGACGTTGTAGTGCATCATGTCACCACCGAAGTCGCCGGGGCGAGTGATGCCGAGAATCGCGTTCATGTTCGCACCGTCGATGTAAACGAGCCCGCCGACGTCATGTAGCATTTGCGAGATCTTGGCGATATCCGGTTCAAAAATTCCGAGCGTATTCGGATTCGTAATCATGAACACAGCGGTGCTCTCATCGAGCTGCGACTTCAGCTCGTCGAGATTCACGAGCCCATTCGGCGTGTCTTTAAGCTGCACACAGTCAAAGCCGGCAATCGCCGCGCTAGCCGGGTTTGTCCCGTGCGCGCTGGCGGGAAACAGCACCTTGGTTCGCTTCTCACCTCGATCATGAAAGTACGCCGCCGCACAAAGCAACGCGGTCATTTCTCCGTGAGCCCCCGCCGCCGGTTGCAGCGAGACGGCTGGCAGACCGGCGATCTCAGCGAGCATCTGTTGCAACTCAAAGAGCATCGCCAACATCCCCTGCTGGCTGGCCTCGTCTTGGTAAGGATGCAAATCGACGATTCCCGGCAGCGAGCAAAGCCGTTCATGTCGCTTGGGGTTGTACTTCATCGTGCAACTGCCGAGCGGATAGAAGTGTGTATCGACCGACATATTTAACGTCGATAGATTCGTGAAATGCCGAATGACGTCGGGCTCCGTCAACTCCGGCAATCCCGGAGTTCGTGTCGCCAATTGATGACTCGGCAGCAATTCATGGATCGCTCGCACCGGCACATCGCACGCCGGATAGAGCGCCGCTCGTCGTCCCGGTTCCGAGAGTTCAAACAGCAAATTCGTCGCTTGTCGATTCCGCATCTGCATCGCCTTTCCGCCATGAGTGGCGAGCGGAGTTTAGTTGGCTATATCAACCTGCGAAACCAAGCCGTGCATACCCGCGCTCCGGAATTTACCTTCTGAATTCAATTCTTCAGAAACTTCACGAGGACTTCATGTCTCAGTCGCTAGCCTACCTGCTTGGCACTCATGAAATGGGTATTTGCTTCTTGATACTTGGTACTTGATACTCAATGTCGTAGTGGTCGCGGCGACGTTCATAGTCATAGAGTCGCCGGAATTGATCACGAGATTCTTGGGGACTCGCAGATAGTGTCTTGTCACTCTCCCGGTCGTTTTGAATAACTCGAAGAAAGGGCTCCCCCGCATATGCGACGGTCACCGTTATATCTTCTGTCAAACTTCTCACTATTCGTTGGAGTTTGTGCTTTTGTTGCGGGCTGCGGCGGCGATAGCAGCGGTCCTAAGGGGGTCGCGATCTCCGGAACAGTCACCCTCGATGGTGCTCCGTTGGATCATGGCACCATTCTCATCAAGTGGTCGGGCAGTGCCGCTGGCGCGGACATCGCCAACGGGAAATTCGCGATTCCGGCAAATGTTGGCCCGATACCGGGAAAGCATCGAGTGGAGATTAGCTCCCCGGAAGGGGGCAGCAAGGTCACATCGACCGATCCGACGAAAGCCATGGACGAGGCGAGTGGCCCGCCTCCCACAGAGCGAATTGCCGCGAAATACAACACCGAAAGCGAGTTGACGGCTGAGGTCAAGGACGGGGGCGAGACGTTCAGTTTCGCGTTGAAATCGGCCGCGAAGTGACTTTTTTTTGCGGGCGATGTTGCCCGCTTTTTTCGGAGTTGTAGTTCCGTTTTTTCTGAAATGTGAGGTGAGTCATGAGATCATTCCGACGTGGATTTACATTGATCGAGTTGCTGGTGGTGATTGCGATCATCGCCATCTTGATCGCTCTGCTGCTTCCCGCCGTGCAACAAGCTCGCGAGGCCGCTCGCCGCTCGCAGTGCAAGAACAACCTGAAGCAACTCGGCATCGCGATGCACAACTACGTGGACGTCAACAAGCTCTTGCCGATCGGTGCCATGGGCGCGAATGCTTGCGGCAGCCAGAGTGGTTCCGTCTGGATGCGTGGGATTCTGCCCTACATCGAACAGGATGCTCTGGCGAAGCGCTGGAGGCACGATCTCTGTTATACCATTGGCACGAACAACCCCATCATTCAGACGTTGCTCCCGGCACTCACGTGCCCTAGCGACACGCCATCCCGAACATGGAACGCGACGCCGAATTACAACTACGCGGTCAATTTGGGAAACACCACTGTTGATCGAGTGACACCGTTCAATGGAGTCACCTTTGCGTTGGCTCCGTTTCATAAGAATACGGGCTCCGTAACGGGGATTGCCCGGAGTTTGAGTGAGATCCGGGACGGCACGAGTTCAACGCTTCTGTTGGGCGAGATTCGACAAGGTCCGGCTGTTGCCGTGACCGACCTGCGTGGACTGATTTGGTATGGAGACCATGTGGGGTTTACCGCGCACTACTCGCCGAATTCCTCGTCACCGGACAACCTAAATGCGGGCTTTTGCGGTGGGGCACCGGCTGCCGCTACGGGAATGCCATGCCAGGGGACCACTGCTGCCGCTCCGCTGAACTTTTCGGCTCGCAGTCAGCATACAGGCGGAGTCCATGTGTTGATGGCGGACGGTACGACGCGATTCATCAACAACACCATCGACATTAACACCTGGAGAGGTCTAAGCACGATGGGTAACCGGGAAGTCGTCGGTGAGTTTTAATCGCTCCATCAATTGCTAACGCTTGAACTTTCGTGACCGCCGGCCTGAGAGGCTGTCCGAGAAGTGGCTTTTCC
>JANNDA010000171.1:0-5062 GCA_031387195.1 Planctomyces sp.
ATTTTTCATCGTGGGCGGACGCACCAAGACGGTTTTAATTATGATAATTTTGATGGTTTCTCAATCTTTTACGCTTCGTGTTACTTGCCTAAAATCGCCCTGAGTCAGTCACGCCAAGATCTCGCGGACGATGTGGCCATACACGTCGGTCAGACGGAAATCTCGGCCGCCAAAGCGGTAGGTGAGGCGTTCGTGGTCAATACCCAGCAGATGCAGCATCGTCGCGTGGAGGTCGTAGCTGGTGACGATGTTCTCGACGGCGTGATAGCCGTATTCGTCGGTCGCGCCGTGAATCATGCCGCCCTTGATGCCGCCGCCAGCGACCCACAATGAAAATCCTTGAGGATTGTGATCGCGTCCGTCACTCCCCTGAGCGAACGGCGTGCGGCCGAACTCACCCGACCAGAGCACGATGGTGTCATCGAGTAGTCCGCGCTGCTTGAGATCTTTCAGCAGCGCGGCGATTGGACGATCGACGACGTCCGCGTTCTTTTGATGTTCGCCTTTGATGTCGTTGTGCGAATCCCAAGGGGACACGAACCGCAAGCCGCTGACGCAGGTCAGCTCGACGAAGCGCACTCCCTGTTCGAGGAGACGTCGGGCGAGCAAACATTGCTTGGCGTACTTGGCTTGAAGTGGGTTAGCCGAATTGACGCCGTACATCTCTAGCGTGGCGGGCGTCTCTTCGCGGAAGTCGGCGATCTGCGGGACCGACGACTGCATGGCAAACGCCAGTTCGTAATTGCGGATCGCCGATTCGATCTGATCTTCGCTCGATCCGACTTTGCTGGCGAAATCACGGTCGTTCTCTGCGATGAACCGCAGCTTGTTGAGTTGTTGGCCGGGACGCGGTTCGTCCGGCTGTATGTTATCGACGACGGGCGTGTTCGAGCCGACGTGAAACAATGACGCCTCGTGCATCGCGGGAATGAAGCCGCTCGAATAATTCGCGATCCCGCCCAGCGGCAACTGTCCGCCGTTGACCACAACGTAGCTCGGCAGGTTCGAGCATTCCGTCCCCAAGCCGTAAGAGATCCACGATCCGAGGCTTGGTCGCCCCTGCTGCGGATGTCCGGTGTGCTGCAAGTAACACGATTGAGCATGTTCCGAGAACGGGCTTTGCATTGAGCGGATCACGCACAAGTCATCAATACACGACGCGATGTGCGGAAACAAACTGCTCACCGGGATGCCCGCTTCGCCTTCTTGCCGAAACGCAAACGGGCTGCCGAGCGTCGTGCCGTTCTGCTCGAACTGCGTCGCTTCGATCTTCATTTTGAACGGCTGCCCGTGCTCCACGTTAAGTCGCGGCTTCGGATCAAACGAATCGACATGCGACACGCCGCCGTCCATGAAGAGCCACACGATTCGCTTCGCTTTCGGCGTGAAATGCGGTCGCTGCCGAGCGAGCGAATGCGTCGTGAGCGTCTCGGCCTGAGCACGATCGGCCAGCATTCCCGCCAGTGCGAGTGAGCCGAATCCCAACGAGGCACGTTGCAGAACTTCGCGGCGTGATAGCGATCTTCGGTCTGGCATCACCAGAGTCCTTTTCAGCGGAGGTACAAGAACTCTTTCGTATTGATCAAAGCGTGAGTCAATTCGTTCCAAACGGCGGCATTGCTGGTCCACGCATCGCCGGTCAAACCAAGCACGGTGGCTTGAGACTTCAGGAACTCGATCGTTCGTTTTGATTCCTTGTCAGTCGGAGGTCGCGAATAGGCGATCAACCACAGGGCACAGATTCGCTCTTCCGGAACCGACAACGCCGATACGCGCTGAGCCAGCAGGCTCGATTGTGCGGCGACGAATTTGTCGTTGAGTAGCGCGAGGCTTTGAGCCGGAACGTTCGTGACATGGCGTTGCCCGACGGTCAGTACGGGCCTCGGTTGATCGAAGGCGGTCAGTAACGGCAGCGGGTAATTGCGACGGGCTTCGAGATACAAACTTCGCCGACCGTGACCGTCCAACGGTCCTGCGACGGGGTTCTCAAAATCTTTGTATGCCGTCGGCAGAGGCAACGGCACGCCAAGTCCTCCGCAGCGTCGATCAAGTCGTCCGGAAACAAACAGCAACGAGTCGCGCAACGGCTCCGCATCCAACCGCCGCACATGAGCGTGCGACAACAGTCGATTGCTCGGATCGCGCTGACGTGCTTCAGCAGAAGCGGCAGACGACGCTTGGAACGCTCGGCTGGTCAGCATCAGTCGCAGCATGTACTTGATCGACCAACCCGACTCGATGAACTCGGCTGCCAGCCAGTCGAGCAACTCCGGATGACTCGGCGTCTCGCCCAACTGGCCGAAGTTATCGACCGTCTTCACCAGGCCGACGCCGAAGACATGCTGCCACAGTCGATTGACCATGACTCGCGCCGTCAGCGGGTTGCGTGGATCGAGCAATGCGTCGGCCAGTTGCTGACGCCCCGAACCGATCGAGCGACCGGGGTCAGGCACCTGAGCTTCCAACACCTCCAAATAGCGACGCGGCACGGTCGCGCCTGCACGACGATAGTTGCCGCGAGCAAAGAACTGCTCGGCGAACCCCGCTTCGTCCGCGACGCCCGGCGCGCGAGTCGGCACCGGAACACGCTGCTCGATCGCACGATAATTCGCCAACAACCGAGCCAACTCATGATCCGCCGGAGCTTCGTTCAACAGCACGCCCGCTCGCAGCAGCGAATCAACGAAGCGTGCTTCATCATCGGTACAACGTTCTGCGACCCACGCAGTGATTGCCGATTGAGCGAGGCTGACGAACTGCTTCGCGACAGCGGGCCAGTTCGGTTCTGCTTTCCAAAACTCGATCGGCAACAACGGATCGAGTTCCGGGGCTGGACCTTGATCGTGAAATACCACCGACCGAATTCCCGCACCGCTGCGTCCGTCGGTGAAGAGCCGAGAGGCGTCCGGGATCTTGCCGGGGTACGGCATCTCGTCACGCGGAATCACTTCCAAGTACGCTCGACGTCCGGCCCATGTCGGCCTGATCGGCAACGTGTACCACTGCAAGCGAGGTTCGTTGATTTGCGGCATTACGATCGAAAACAGCACGCCGTCCGCTTGAAAGTTCTCGATCACCAACCGCACTCGCCCGCCGTTGACGCCGTTCGCTAGCACGCTGATCAATTTCATATCGAGCGTAAAATTCGGCGACCGCAACGTCCCGCCGTGCTTGTTGCTCAGCAGATGCGAGTAACGACCTCGCGGTAGAATGGCCGTGATGACGTTGTTGCCGATCGGCTGCACCGCGAATTCGCCGGACATGCTGGTCTGCTCAAAGTTGTCGGCGGTGAACCACTGACTGGCCTTGGCGAGCGGGGCGGCGTCTGTCGCAAAGTCGGCATACAACCGAAAGCGTTCGGGCAACGGACTCGCTCGCCGTTCGGCCGCGCTCTTCCACGCAGAGTTGAACTCGCCCCACAACTTGGCATCGACTTCGTCTTCTTTCTTTGCCTGCTCAACGTGAGCTTTCGCTAGTCGAGCGATCGGATGCAACGGATCGGCCGGCTTTTCGAGCGCGGCCTTCAACGCCAGTCGCCAACGATGCGACTCCGCTTCCAACGATCGAGTCCCTACCGGAATCGACGGCGCGACCGGGGCTGCCTCTTTTGCCGACACGGCTTTGTCGTCTTTCTTCGGATCGATTTCGAGAACTCGATCACGAGCGGCGATGATCGCCATCGGCCAGTGTGTCAGTTGCTCCTTCCACAACGATGCGAGTTCTCGGCGAATCGGTCGCTTGAGGTCGGTCAGTTGTTGATCGAACTCATGAATCCGTTGCGGGCTTTCTAAACGGTGCATCGTCGTGCGCGTGCTGGCGAAGATGCCGTACAACGCATGAAAGTCGCGCGCGGAGATCGCGTCAAACTTATGGTCGTGGCACCGAGCACACGCGATGGTCAGTCCTTGAAACGTCTTGCCGAACGCATCGATCTGGCCGTCCAACACAGAAATCTCTTCTGCCTTCACATCGAGCGGCGTCGGATAGAACTCCACGAAGCGGAAGAACGCCGTCCCGATCGGCGACTCGTTGATACCCAGCGTCGGGTTCCAGCGCGGCGGCAACGTGTCCCCCGCCAGATGCTCACGAACGAAATGGTCATACGGCACGTTGCCATTGAACGCTCGCACGAGGTAGTCGCGGTACTGAAACGAATGCGGGATGAGCGGATCATGTTCCGAACCGTGCGTGTCGCTGTACCGCACTAAATCCATCCAATGCCGAGCCCAGTGCTCGCCAAACTGCGGCGACGCCAGCCACCGATCGACCAATTGCTCGTAAGCCGACTCCGACGAATTGGCCGCAAACGCTTCGACTTCATCCACGGCTGGTGGAAGTCCAGTCAATGCAAAGGAGACTCGCCGAACCAACGTCCAACGATCCGCCGCTTGCGCCGGAACAATTCCGTCGGCATCCATCTTCGCCAACAGAAATCGGTCGATCGCATTGAGCGGCAAACTGCCGTCACGCACAGTCGGCGGAACGCTCTTCTTCACCGGCTGCCAACACCACCACTTCCGCCGCTCCGCGAGCTTCGCCTCCCAACTGCCGCCACTTCGTTCGCTGTCCGGAGACTCGCGCGGATCGAACGCTCCGCGTCGCACCCATTCCACCAGCAATTCGACTTCCGCGTCCGGCAGCTTTTCGTCCGGCGGCATCACCAAGTCTTTGCTCGATCGTCGCACCGCTTTGATCAACAAACTCTCGTCGGGCTTCCCCGGCACAACCGCCGGCCCGGTGTCGCCTCCCTTGCCCCAACCGCTGCGCGAATCGAGCGTCAGCCCGCCCTGTAATTCCTTGGCCCGATGACTGTGACACTCGTAACAACGGCGTTCCAGAATCGGTTGGATCTGCTTCTCAAAAAAAGCGCGTTCGTCCTCCGCACGAGTCGGTGCAACGAACAGCAACGTTCCCATGAACAAACAGACGACAAAGCAACGATCGATCACGAGATCACTCCCATCCGCAGTTTGCGGTGTGTTGGCGAACGGCATCAGTCTATGGACAAGGACGGGGGAAATCGAAAGCAGTCATCCACACGGGGCCGCGACTTGCAAATCCC
>JANNDA010000187.1:0-4306 GCA_031387195.1 Planctomyces sp.
TTCAGACGGGGCTCAACCGGCAAACCGGTTTCCTGATTGGCCATCGCGATGAATTCAGAGGCACGAGCCTCAATGCGGTCAGCAAACCGTTCGAGAAACTTCGCGAAGATCTCGCATGGAAGAGTTCGGACCTCACCAGCGGCGCGGTCAGCGGCAAGGATTGCACGCTCGATTTCACTCCACGGGCTCACCGGGTATTCGTCGGCCAATGGCTCGCGAGTCGCCGGATTGACTGCTCGAAAGAATGACGTACCGATCGACGCGCACCACACACCGTCGATAAGGACAAACTGCTGACTCATGGCTAGACCTGCTTGAAAAGGGTTGATTTCAGGAATCCAGAGTTTAGCCACAGTGCAGCAACCGTGCGTAGCGTCAGCGCCGCAACGAAGAATCGTCCATGAAAATCGAAACTTGCAGTTTCGGATTTCATGGATCACCAATCGGCCATAATTACTCGCAAATCCGCTTTGGAACGATTGCAACGGACTCTGGACGAGAACGCGGTCGGTGCCCTGCTCGGACCTCACCAGCGTGATAGTTGAACCATCCTGTGGTTCAGCAGCGCGGCTTCGCGAAAATGTGATGGTCACGTTCGCGGCAAAGGCCGGTTAGACGAAGTCATCTGGAGAGTTCAGAATTGATCGCACTCCAGACTCGATGAGTTCGACGAGTTCGGGGTCCATGAATTGGTATTCATCAGGAATATCAAGGATATGGATGGGCCGATTGCCGACATCGGCTCGGAATCGCTTGAGTAGTTGCCGTTTATGCTCGTGCTCCATCACGAAAATGACATCGGCCCAGGCGACGTCAGATCGAGTCAGACAACGAACGGCACTTGCGCTCAAGCCACGAGATCGGGCCTGAAGACCCGGCGAGCGAGAGAAGATCTTTTCCGCCGTTGGGCTTCTCCACTGGTTGCGACTGCAGACGAAAAGGAGGTTCTTCCTAACTTCCTTCACACATGGTCCGCCATCGAAAACTGAGGTCCGTCGTTGGCTAATTTCCGAAGATGACAAACGGCTCTTCGTGAGTCACGGACTTTTTGAACTGGTCTGATTGCAACTCGACTTGCAACGTCGAATCACCAGCAGCGACGGCCTTGAACGTCAATTCGAGGGTCACGACTCCTTGGCCGCCGACTTCAGTGATTGGCTCAAAGATAATCTCACGTCCGTTCGTCGTATGGCTCACCGGGCCTTGAGCGGAAACGAATTGCAACTCCGGCGGCGCGGTGACTCGCACGGCGACGTTTGAAGCGGCCCCCGAACCTTTGTTGCGGACTTGCATCCGCAATTTGATCTGCTCGCCCTTTGAATAAGCCTCGGACTTTTCGCTGAATTCGACATGCAAGACTGCGGCACCGATCGCTCGGAATTGATAGTCCGTGGCGGCACCTTTGCGTCCGTTCTCGCTGATCTGAACCGAACCGGCATGATTGCCGATTGCTTTCGGAACAACCCTAATTTTGAGCGTCAGCGATTGTTGCGGGGCGAGATGCGGGACATGCCAAGTGACGGTTCGCTGCTTGGCGTCGAAGCGACCACCTTCCGTCGCGGAAACGAACTCGACGGTCCCCGGCAATGATTCGACCACAACCGTGTTCGCGGTCGCGCTCAACGAGTTGTTGATCAAGCGATTTTCAAATTCGATCGGTCGGCCCACGAACCAATTCGTTTGACCGTGTCGCGTCAAGCCAACCAATTGCCCGATGACGTTGATATCAACTTGAGCCTCAGCGGCTGAAGCCCCATCCGTCGAGAGCACGGCTTTGTTCGTCACTTTGCCAGGGCGAGTTGTCGTGAGCGGCAACTGCACCGTTTGAGTTTTGCCGGCGGCCAGCGTCCCGACTTCAAACTCCAAATCACGTTCTGCGACATCCGGAGCCTTCATGTTTTCTGGAATGAGGTTTCGCAGAACGACTCGATGCGCATCGACGGTGCCGTTGTTGGTGATTTGAAAATTGAGTTGGACGGTCTCGCCGAGGCGAACTTGCGGTTGCGCGGTCAACTTCATGCTGAGCTTCGGTGACGCGACCGTCGTGCGTGAGGCGATCTCTGCTTGGAAATTGACGGTGGCCACGCTGCCGACTTGCCCTTCGGCCACGGGGACGACTTTGACCGAGATCTCTTTTTGCTCACCCGGCTTGATGGTTCCCAAACGCCAGATCAGTTTCTTGCCAGTCAATTCGGCTCGCGGAATCGTTCCGGAAAGGCTCGTTCCTTTGGGGATTTGATCTTCCACCACGACGCTATTCGCCGCACTTTCGCCAACGTTGCGGATCACGATCGTGTAAACCATCGGTTGCCCCAACGTGGCGTTGGGCGGTGCGACCTTTTCGATTTTCAATTCTGGACGTTGTGGTCCGCGCGGGGCGTCCGCATGAACGGTTCCGTCGCCGCTGATCTTCTCGTCGCCAGCAATCGGCGATGCCGACGTCGATCTCAAGCGGCTGGGAGCACCGCTGTTCGATTCGGCCACGGAGTGCTTGGCCTTGAGCGGAGCAGGGGGCGGCATGTCGCTGTCTTCAGGCAGCGGCGGAAGATCGAGCGTTAACTCCTCGGACGGTGGAACCGGTGGATCGGGAATTCGTCGCTTGCCATTGACGGACTCTGGTGGGTTATCTGCGTAAAGGCTGTCTTCGTCATCCAGTAAAGAACGCTTTGTCGCCTTCTTAATTGGCGCGGCCTTCTTTGGAGGATCGTCCGAAAAATCAGTCGCATCCAGGTCGAGATCGATCGCCGCCTCGTCACGAGTCCCGCCGGTCAGTTGGATTTTCTGACGTGAAGGAGTTGGCGAACTTTCATTCATTGCGAGCCGTTCCAGCTCCGCCAGAACCGCTTGCGGCGTGTCATCCGCCAGTCCATACGTCACGGGCAATTCCGCAGCTTCTTCCGCCTTCAGTTGGGCCTCGTCGAGGAGCCCGTTATCAATCAGTTTGCGTGCCGACAGAATCAACCGTTGTGCTTGAGCTTTGACATTCTTCTGTGGTTGCGGACGTGAACGTGGTTCGATTTGCGGTTCAGTGTCAGCGTCAAATTTAGTGTCAGGTTCAAATGGATCAGCTTGCGTCGTCCGACTTGAGGCCGAGTCCAGCGTTTCGTCCGCGACATTCTCCGTCGGATCATTCAGAAAGAGTGCAACTCGCGAACGTGAGGGCTTCTTTGGGGCGAGGCTCGTACTCTCCGGTGAGAACACTTCTTCTGCGGGTTCCTCATTCCGTCCACGGAAATACTTTTCTTCAGGCAATTCTTCGATCGGCGAATCGTTGACGTCGTCGTTCTCAAACACCTCAAGCTTGCGAGCGTTCGGCTTGTTGAGGCGTCGCGGCTCAGAGCTGCTCAGCAGCGGATCGCGTTCGGGAACCTTGAGGTCAGAGCCGTCTAATTCCGTTTGCGGCGTAAAATCGGTCAGCCGAACTTTGGCGTCGGTGGACTTCGACGTTTTGCGATCCATCGTTCGCTGGAACTGCAAAATTCCGAGCAATCCCAAGCCGACAACACCCGCCAGCGCGGTCAATTTCCAAATCGAATTCGAGCTCTGCATGGGATTCCCTTCCCCTCTAGTGTCTGGGGCTCGCTCAGCGAGCCAAACAGCAGACAGAATCCTTCTTCCCTGAAAACGGCGGCGTTACATAGCAGATGGGTCAAAACGGGTGAAGACGAGTTTGAGGAAATCCAGGATGCCGATTGGTCCCACGCAGTTTGGGCGATTAGAGTCACCGCAGCTTTCCACCACGTGAGGTTTCAAACATGCCATTCGTAATCCGCCAAGCTGGTCCCGCCGAAGAAGAGGTTGTCGTCGATTTCAATTGCCGTTTGGCAGAAGAGTCCGAGGCAAAACAGCTTGATCGCGCAACAGTTCAACTCGGCGTGCGGGCCATTTTGGGAAACTCACGACATGGCCGATACTTCGTCGCCTGCAACGATGGACGAGTCGTCGGCCAGATGATGCACACGTTCGAGTGGAGCGATTGGCGCAACGGTGAGATTTGGTGGCTGCAAAGCGTGTATGTGCATCCGGACTTTCGACGACGAGGGGTCTTCCGGCAGCTCATTCAACATCTTCAAACCGAGGCCGCCACGTCCCCGAGAGTCGTCGGGCTGCGGTTGTATGTGGAAGAGCACAACACATCGGCTCAACTCACTTACGAGCAGTTGGGCCTAAAACCGGCGGGATACGTCGTGATGGAATCGCTGAAGACCAGTCTGCCCAGAATCTGATTTGCTAGCACGACGCGCGAGCGAGTGATTGTTTGCTGACACTAACGGATTCCAGGTGCGTCTGGAGCCGCTTGATTTTC
>JANNDA010000472.1:0-3489 GCA_031387195.1 Planctomyces sp.
TATCCCCCCGACTTGCCGGCCGCCGGTAAACCTTTTTCGCGGGTATTATTCTTGGCCCTATTTTACCCCGACGCTTCTGCGTGGGCGTCGTCCGGGTGCGCCCTCGCTGACGCTTCGGGTTCCATCGCGGCACTATCGCAGGTCGTAGCACGCCGCCTCTTCCGCATTACGCACCAGCAGCCGACCACGTGCGAGCACCGGATTGTTCCATGTCTTGCCTTCGATCGCGCGGAAGCGTGCGAGTTCGCGAGGTGGCTCTGGCGAGGCAGGGACAAGCACAGCGTCTCCGTCTTCAGACAGAATCAGGAGCTTGTCGTCCGCGAGCAACATTTGGCCGTATCCGTAACGGCCCTGTTTCCAAATTCGTTTGCCGTCTTTCAAGCTCAGACAGGTCAGCAAGCCTTCGTCGAGACCGTAAACGAAGTCGCCTCGTCGCACGGCGCTGTCGAACTTCAGCTTGAATTGCTTCGACTTCCACACGTCTTGAGCTTTCCAACTCGATGGAGTTCCGGTCACCGCGATCAACGCCGAGCCGAGCCCGTACCCAGATCCGATTAAGACCGAATGATCGTCAACGATCATTGGTTGAGCCGCATTGACCTGTGGCGTGTTCGTCCACTCGAAATGCCACAGCACTTTTCCATCTTCGGGCGACAACGCTGTTAAGCCGAGTCCATCAAAGACCAGTATTTGCTGGACCCCATTTAGGATCGCGAGGTGTGGAGCGGCATAGCTACCGATGTGATTCCCCGCCGCCCAGACTTTTTCGCCAGTGTCTCGCCGATAGGCGATGACGGCTGAGTTCTTGGCCTTGCTTGCCTTGTCATTGCTGCCGGGAGAGACAATGACCAAGTCGTCCACAATCAACGGTGAGCCCGCTTGTCCCCACGGAAGATTCGTCGAGCCACCGTCATCTAAAATGTTGCGGCTCCAAATGGCACTTCCGGTGAGTGCATCAAGGCAATTGAGAATCCCCGTCGCACCCAATGAATAACACTTGCCGACGTGAATGGTCGGCGTTGATCGCGGCCCGTTTCCGCCTTGCACGCTCTCAAATCGAACGCTGTCGCTGTGCCGCCAACGTTCTTCGCCGGTCTCGACGTCGTAGCAGACAACCAATTCTTCCGGCCCGCGTTGTTCGAGGGTCCAAGCCCGCTGGTCAATCACCGCGAACGAACCCCAGCCCAACCCAATCGGATGTCGCCAAAGTTGCTTCGGCGGCTTCAAATCCCAATCTGTACGCAGCGCCGCGCTGACGACAATCCCATCTCGGTTCTTGCCGAGATACTGCGGATTGTCTTCGTCTGTCGCTGCGAGGCTCCTGTCGGCAGGCGCCTCATCGAGCTTGGGTTCAACTGGCTGTTGTGCATCGGCGGAATCATTGTCGGCAACAACCGGGCGTTTTCCTCGTTCTTTGAAAAACTGCTCAGCCCGCGAGACGGCCGTTGGTCGCCAACGGAAAGAAAACTTCGGCGTCATCGCACCGTCGAACTCATCGAACCGAAAGACCAACACGAACAGGCCAAAACTGACCGCGATCGCGAACAACCCGCTGCTGCGGATTCGCCACGACAGCCGCGACCAAAACGTCCACCACAGCAACAACAGAAAGACCGAGAGCGGCCAAATGATGAACAGCGATGTGAAAACCAAATACGAAAGGTTCTCAGAGAAGGCCCAGGCCGAGGCGAGTTGCAAAACTGCTCCCAGCCCGATCGCTCCGGAAACGGGCCACCAACGCGGCTGAACAACTTCGACGAGGTTCGCGGGGGCAGAATCATCCATGCTCATTCAGCGTCGTCTCCAAAAGGCCTTCGCCTAGGCTAGAAAACAATCGGGCGTTCGCTTCTAAAACGCAAATCCCCCGGCTCCAACAACCGGCGAGAAACGCCCGTGAAGAGGCCGAGGGATCATTGCGAGCAAACTTCGTCATCGCAAGCGGCGCTGCTCAGCCGATAGGTCGCGAACGCTTCACGTGACCTTACGAGAGAAATCGCCGACGCTCACTGGCCGACGGCAACCGACAGGTCTCTTTCTGACCAAACACGCGAAAACGATTCGCTGAAATCAAACGATAGCCGAGATCTCGCAACGGCTGCGGGATCAGCCACAGCAATGTCCCCAAGAGACTCCAAATCCCGCCCAGTTGCCAGAGCACTCGCACAACAGCGGCGGAACGCACAAACATCGTTCCGGAATCATCGAGCCAGACGACCGTATCGAAGACCGGAGTCTCCGAGTTGGACTGTGTCGCAAAGAGTTTCGTGAGGCTCAGGCGGTTGGCGGTCTGACCTTGCAGCGGAGCGAAGCGGAGCGTTTCTCGATGGTCGCGGGACAGAACGAAGTCCACAAAGCGGTTACACAACCCGCAGACACCATCAAAGAACACGACATTCGTTGGACGATCCGCTTCGCTGATCGCAGCAGAGAAAGAACTGTCATTGACCACCAATGGGCTGTCAGTTGTTGCCGAATTCATGAACCAGTTCCCAAGGTCGTCCCACGTTCCGTCGAAAATTCGCGCCCAACAGACCGGACATCGCCGGTTCGAGCAGATCCAATTCTCCGCGCAGCACACGTACGTTTGCCGGTGCTTCGATGCCCAGTTTCACGCGACCTGATCCCGTTTGCACGACGGTCACCACAATATCTTCGCCGATCCGAATCGTTTCCATTTTCTTGCGAGTGAGTACCAACATGACTTGCTCCCCTTTTTGATTGCAACCGTGTGCGTCTTTAGGATTTGACGTTGATCGAAATCCCTCGGAACGGCGGCAATCTTACTCCTTCATCGGTGAGTCTCCGTTGCTCACCTCGATCGCATCAGATTGCGAAGGGTGTGCCAAAGCGTGCTTCAGTGAATAACTCGGCGATCGTTGTGCGACCGAAACCGGTCAATGTCTCGATGATTCGGCCAACAAACAGCAGGTTCGTAATGCACAACGGTTGCCCACAAATTTCCAACTTCCTGCGTCACCGAGTACACCGCAAGAATGCCTGCAAGATTCACATTCAGAATTACAAAGCAACGCGGCCAGTCCGGCGTTCTTCGCCGCTCCCATTCAACGTGTTCGTCAAACAACGACGTCGCTCGCAGTCTCGATGGCTCTGGATTTCACCCTCAAATCACCGATTTGGCGGACTTGCAAAGGTTTGTGTGACCAATATACTCCCGCCTTTCCAACGCAACCGCTTGGTATGTTTCAGGAAGGTGCATCCCAAATGCAGAAATGTGATTACTGCGACCGCAAGCCAGGACGTGGCAACTCTAAGGTCGAACGAGGCAAGGCCAAGTACTTGGGCGGTAACGGCCGCAAGACGACAGGCATTACGAAACGATACTTTTTCATGAACCTGCAAACCGTTCATGTTGAGAAGCCCGAAGGTGGAGCGAAGACCGCAATCGCCTGCACCAAGTGCATCCGCACCGGGAAAGTGATTAAGTCCGTCAAGCGAAAGCCATTCACGCTCGCCGAAGCCAGCTAGGTT
>JANNDA010000216.1:0-3048 GCA_031387195.1 Planctomyces sp.
TGGTCCGCCACGGATATGAACGACGATGCCATCCATGAACACGATCGGCCAGATCGCTTCCAGCCGTCGAGTCTGCCACGCTTTGACTTCTTCATCGAGATCTTCCGTGATCTCAGACACCAGCGTCGGCGAGATCTCCACCCGTGGCCGCGACAATCTCATCGGGCGGCTGAATCCCGGTGGAGGACACTCGCCCCAGATGTGCGTCGAGCTCCGTGTTGAGCATCCTTTCCAACGCCGTTTTCATCAGCGCTCGCATTCGACGCCAGCCAAAGAAAGTCGCTCCTCAATCTGACAACTCGCACGGCCATCGGTGAGATATTCAGGCGAGCGGGGCGGCGTTAGCCCCCGGTGCAATTGCCGCAGAACCGGGGGGCTGACGCCCCGCTCGCCTGTCTCATTCGGCTTGCTTCGCGATCACAATCGCGCGCTGGTTCGCTGGAATGTTCTCGCGCACGACTTTGCCTTTGCCGTGCGGGAGAATGATTTCGAGATCGACTCGCTCGGTCGTGCCCAGTCCGAAGTGGGCGACGGCTTCTTGACCGGAACAGTAGCCGTATCCACTGCGGATTTCTTGAGAACCCAACCGCGTCGATGGATCTTTCTGGCCGGTCGGATAGACATTCACCACGGCTCCGACACCCATGCGATTGACGCCGTTGTGGCCCTCGACCCAGACCTGCAACCAACGGCCGCTGGGGGTCTCGTTGCGCAGCAGCAGCGAGCGTGATTCGATCCACCAGTTGGGGAGGAACATGTCCAGCCGGCCGTCGCGGTCGAAGTCGCAGGTCGGGCCGGGGGCCATGTAGATGATCTTTTTCTCCTCCAGAAGTTTCGCGAACAGTTTGCCTGAGCCTTTCGTCGCGCGATCTTCAGTCGTTGGAAAATCATTCACGGCCCACGTCTCTTCACGAAAGCGCGGCAGTCCGTCACGCACGCCGAGATTCTTGTAAATCAGCGGATGTGGCTGACCCTCTTTGAACTTTACAATGCTCACCAGGATGTCGGGCCAGCCGTCGTTGTCGAAGTCTTGAATCTCGACATGCGGAGCTTTCATCAAGAGCGGCTCGAAGCCGGCAGCGGCGGTGATCTCTTCAAACTTCGGATCGCCACTGGCCGGGCTACGGTTGAGATAGAGCCGAATCGGCTCGGGCGAAACCCACGGCGTCTTGAAGTGGTGCCCGATGACGACGTCCGGCAGCCCATCGCGATTGACGTCGGCAATGCTGACACCGGCCGGAGTGTTCTCGCCCTTGGCGCTCGTCCAACGAAAAACGTCGCTCGTGCCAGGAGCCTCGCGGAAGCGGCGGCCTCCGCCTTGCGAGTCTCGGTCATTCAAATACAGACGATGCTCGCCAACGCCGCTGGTCAGGAAAATGTCGGGCCAGCCATCGCCATTAAAATCTGATACCGCGACAGCCAAGCCACCGAATCCAACCGGCAAGCCCACCGCTTCCGAGACGTTTTCAAAACGATGCTCGCCTCGATTGCGATACAGCACCGGGCCGACCTTCACTTTCGCCGAGTAGTATTGCTCGCACGTCAGCAGGTCGAGCAATCCGTCGCCATCAAAGTCGAGCACTGTGACGCCGCGCCCTTCGTAAAGTGGCGGACACGTGCCGCTGGCTGTCGAGATGTCGGTGAATTTTCCGTTGCCGTCATTGCGAAAGAAGACGCTCGGCGAGGAAACTACCGGCTCCCCTTTCTTCTCGTGAGCACAATTGGAAACGTACAAATCCAACCGCCCGCTGTTGGTGAAATCGGCGAACAATGCACCGCTTCCCATGCCCGACGTGCGCAAGTGCTCCTGAGGATCGAGCCGAAACTTTCCGTGCTCATTCCGCAGGAAGAGGCTCGGTTTCGAGCCCGCATTGTGAAACGTCGCCACAAACAGATCCGGCCAACCATCGCCATCGACGTCACCCCACGCCGCTCCGTGACCGCGAATGCCAGCGGTGTGTGGAAAGATCCCAGCTTCATCACCGACGTCGCGGAAGACGAACGGCGCGTCAGCACTCATCGCGATGCCGCTTGTGATCGCGATGAGGAATATCGAAACCAAAGCTACGCCACATAACTTGGTCATCACGCATCTCCACAAGGTTGTTCGAGCGAACATTTCAAATCTCAAATCTCCTAACACTACCGAATTCCTGGTGTTACTCGCCCGCCCCCACCGACCCTGGTCGGTGGGGACGGGCGACCTTCACCGCACCTGAAATCCGTTCGTGTCAGTAAAGTTGAAATTACGGCTGGCGTTCCGACTCAGGAATGTGAATCACCGTCAGAGCACAGCAGTCCCAAACTCGGCCGCCGCGGTTGGCGTTCCAATTGATGTAGAGCTTGCTGCCGTCGGGATCGACTGCCGAGCTGAATGTTCCGGCCAGAGTGACGCCGTATTTTTCCCGGTAGAGCGGATGCAGAAAGGCGATCACTTTGCGTTGCTTGTGCTTCACATCGAACTGCACAACCGCGCTACCGTCACGCTCGCTGCCGCCGTGAGCGCCAGGAATGTAGTAGAGATAACGCCCCGTCGGATCGGCATCGATCGTCGTGATGTAGTTCTGCGACCCGACCTGAGCGGGACCAAGCTCCGTCACGGCTTCGGTCTTTGTGTCGAACGCGAACAACAGCGACTCACCCGCTTTGCTCCCTTTCGAGACGGTGTAAACAATTCCCTGTGGCGTCTCTTGCGTGGCGGATCGCAAGCCGAGTTCCGCGCTGATCGGTGTCGGCGGGCCGGGCTTATCGGGATCAAAGCGGACTAATTGGCCGACCATGTCTTCCTTGCCGGGCGTGTAATAAATCTTTCCGGTGGACTTGGCGAAGATCATGTATCGCGCGGGACCGTCCGGCCCCTCGAAAAGCACTTTCTTCTGATGGACGTCGTAAGCAAAGAACCGCACGCTGCCATCGGATTTGTCTCCCGCCGCCGTGCCGCCATAAAAGATCTTCCGCTTCGGATCAAGCACACTGTTGGGGATGCAATGCTTCGGCACGGGACCGCACACGACGACCTCCGCTTTGCCGTCAGCCGGACGCGCTCGC
>JANNDA010000228.1:0-2897 GCA_031387195.1 Planctomyces sp.
GTCAGACGCAACGGTCGAAACAACCTCGGCCAACTCTCTCTTAACCCGCGTCTCCTGCTGTCCAACTCTTGGGGTCCACTTCACGGGGGCGAGACCTGACCGAGTCTCCGCAACATTGAAGGAAACGTTTGATGCCTCGAAGAATCTCGGACGATTTCCCGCCTTGTCCGACTCGCCCCGCGAAGGCGTACCCTGAAGACGCTTATGAGACGCTGGAATTAGAAATCCAAGTCGTCACGCCGATGTTCGGCGGCGGAGCCGAAGCGGGTGTGCCTGATCCCGTAACGCTCATTCGCGCGTCGTCAATTCGCGGGCATCTTCGCTTCTGGTGGCGAGCGACTTGTGGCGCGACCTTTTCGACAGCGCGAGAACTCAAGCAACGGGAGACGGAGATCTTCGGAGATACCGAACACCCCAGCCATCGTCGAAGTCCAATCGCCGGAGTGGAAACAGCGACGGCAGGCACCAGAGTATGGATTTAGCAAATTTGGAGCAGAGGCGTACGCGCTGTTCTCCGCCAAGCAGAATGAGAAAGACCTGAGCAAAGAAGGACTCAACTTTCAATTGCGCGTTCGTTGGCCGAAGCATGTCGAGTTGCAACGATGGCGCGACCGCGAGAACGAGTTACGACGGCGGAATCGTCGTGAGCTTTTGCCAATAGTGGTTGACGACATCACCGAAGAGGTGCGAGCGGCAATTGCCTCTTGGTTGAACTTCGGAGGTATCGGGGCGAGAACACGACGCGGTTGTGGATCGCTGAACTCCATTTCTCCTTCGATATTTGCTGCCGCACTGTCTTGTAAACAAATTACCGGCTCGCGCCTTTTCGTTGGTGCTCCCTCGTCTGGCCCACTTGAAGCTTGGGCTATCGCCGTGAGTGTCTATCGCGAGTTCAGACAAAAGCAACGAGGTAAGAAGACACGCAATGGCCAGCAAGTGGCCGAAGCTCGGTCGTTCTGGCCGGAACCCGATTCAATTCGGCAACTCACGAATTGTTCCAAGCCCGATCATGCGACGCCTGTCGTGGATGAGCAATTCGTCGGCTCATTTCCGCGTGCCGCGTTGGGAATGCCAATCATGTTCTGGTTCAAGGACGGTCCCGGGAAAGACTTCCAAAATCGACCACGTCCGCCGGACAAGAGCAAAGATCCTTGTGACGCCGAGCTTGTTCCGCATGTCTTGAATGCTCAGGGCAAGTTGGTAGCTGGCACCCGAATGGCAAGCCCCGTGATTACTCGGGCGATCTCGATTGATGGCAAGTGGCACCCGGCAATTCTCACGCTACCAAGAAGTGGCGTGGACAAGTTGCAGGGGCTTCTGAAAGTGAGAGGTTTGATGAACGGAAAGATTGAGGCAATAGAACAGCCGATCAACGGCGGCCAGATTCAGGGCTCACAATTCGGCCCACTGAAAACAATGCGTGGAGCCTCGTCGGCGATCGACGCTTTACTGGCATTCGCGCAGGAGCCGCCTCGCGGCTTCCGAGAAGTGCAGCCATGAGCGAGCACTTGTTGGCGATGGCGATTGGTCCGGTGCAGGACTTTATTGCGGCGGCGCGGCGGACTCGCGATTTGTGGTTCGGGTCGCATGTACTGTCGGAGATCAGCAAGGCGGCGGCGAAAGCGGTGGCTGACCAAGTCGGGCTTGGAGCGTTGATCTTTCCCGCGCCGCAAGCGGCTGATGATTTGGCACCCCACGACACTGAAGCAAAGTTGGAGGTGGCCAATGTGATCTTGGCTCGACTGCCCTCGGGCGCGGTGCCTGCCGATGTTGCGAAAGCAGCGAAACAAGCGGCCGAGACACGATGGCGCGAATTTGCAAATGCTGCATTCGATGAGGTCGCTGGTGCTGTGGATGCTGGGATATGGGAATCCCAAGTCAACGACGTTGTAGAGTTCTACGCGGCTTGGAAAGCGTTGGCGTCGGACGACGCTTACATGAAATATCGCAAGGATGTGATGCGGCTGCTCGCGGGAAGAAAGGCGTGTCGCGACTTTGTCACGGCATACGGAGTCCCCGGCGTTCCAAAGTCTTCTCTCGATGGCGCTCGTGAAAGCGTGCTGGACTCCCGGTTTCGAAAGGCGATTCGAGATCATCGGAGCTTGAAAACGCCGCTTACGAAGGAACAGACAACATGGTTGCGCCAACTCCGCCTCACCGGTGGAGAAGAACTCGATGTCATTGGTCTTTGAAGTGGACCCCAAGAGTTGGACAGCAGGAGACGCGGGTTAAGAGAGAGTTGGCCGAGGTTGTTTCGACCGTTGCGTCTGACGACCGCTGGTTGTTCGGAGGCTCGCGGCGAAGACTTCGTGCGGCGTCCGGTAGTCCAAGGCTTGGTGGATGCGGTGGTGATCGTAGAAGTCGAAGTACCGTTCCAAGCCACAATAAAGATCGGCTCCCGACTCGTAGTCCTTGAGATAGATGTCTTCGTATTTCACGCTGCGCCACAGGCGTTCGATGAAGACGTTATCCAACGCGCGACCGCGACCATCCATACTGATGGCGATCTGATTCTCCATCAGCAGCGACGTGAAGTCGTGGCTCGTGAATTGAGCTCCTTGGTCCGCGACGTGATTCACGACGCGGAGCGGCGTGCCACAATCTGTCGTGTCACAATCGACCATGACGGAATGCTCCGGCGTGAGGTCTTCGTCGCGGTCATGGATTGGCACAGCCGCTTCGTGTTGAGTTGGCGTTTGTCAAACACACTCGACACGGAGTTCTGCCTGGCTGCGCTCGACGACGCGCTAACGACCTACGGCCGCCCCGACATCTTCAACACGGACCAAGGGGCTCAATTCACGAGCCACGATTTCACGTCGCTGCTGATGGAGAATCAGATTGCAATCAGTCTGGATGGTCGCGGTCGCGCGTTGGATAACGTCTTCATCGAACGC
>JANNDA010000243.1:0-2232 GCA_031387195.1 Planctomyces sp.
CATCATCCCGCCATTTTTGAATTTTGCGGTGCCTGACCCCTGCGTTTGAAATCACCAAGAAAGGACTCGCATGAAATCCACGACGATTGAAGACGTCGCACAAACCTATGGCATCGACAATTGGGGAGCCGGTTACTTCCGCATTAACCGGCAAGGACATCTCGTCGTGCATCCAGCGAAGGGGGATGTGCGCGAGGCAGACGTCTTTGAGATCGTGCAAGACTTGGCCGAGAAGCGCAAGCTGTCGTCGCCGTTCTTGTTGAGATTTCCGCAGATCTTAGGAGCACAGCTCAACCGCTTGTGTCTGGCGTATGAGGCCGCTGCGAAGGAGTTCGCTTACGGCGGCGGGCACTTTCCAGTGTTTCCCATGAAGGTCAATCCGCGGCGCGAAGTGGTCGAGACTTTTCTGCGTGACGGAGTGAAGCAGAGCATCGGCCTCGAAGCTGGCTCGAAGGCCGAGTTGTATGCCGCTCTGTCGCTGGAACAGCCGCCGGAGTCGTTGCTCATCTGCAACGGCTTCAAAGACGAGACGTTCATTCGGCTGGCGTTGCTTGGCGTTCAAGCGGGGAAGCGTGTCGTCGTCGTGGTCGAAAAGCTCAACGAACTGAAGATGATCATCCGGCTGGCACAGGAGACCGGCGTCACACCGTTGATCGGGCTGCGAGCGAAGCTGTATTCGCGCGGCTCCGGCAAGTGGGCGGCCTCCGGTGGCGAGGCGGCGAAATTCGGGCTGACCACCTCCGAGATTCTCGAATGTATTCGCTTGCTGCGAGCGGACGGGTTGATCGAATCGCTGAAGCTGATGCACTTCCACATCGGCTCGCAAATCACCGACGTCAAGCGGGTGAAGAACGCGATGAAGGAAGCGGCTCGCGTGTATGCGAAAATTCGCCAGATGAAAGTCGAGATTGAATTCCTCGACATCGGTGGCGGACTGGGTGTCGATTACGACGGCTCGAAGACGACGTTTGAAGCGTCGATCAATTACACCGTTGAAGAGTTCGCCAACAACGTTGTCTACACCATCAAGCATGTCTGTGACGATGAAAAAGTGCCGCACCCGCACCTCGTCACCGAGAGCGGTCGCGTGATGACCGCCTATCACGCCGTCTTCGTGACCTCGATCCGCGACGAAATCGAAACCTTTGCCGAAGACATCCCTGCCGCAGGCATTGATGACGACGATCCGCAGGTCATCTATGAGTTGAAGTCGTTGCTCGACGGCATCAACAGCAAGAACTATCGCGAGTTTTACCACGACGCTCTCGACGACAAGGACGAGTTGCACACGCAATTCAATCTCGGCTTGATTAGCTTGGAAGACCGCGCGAAGGGGGAAGTTCTCTTCTGGGAGATCTGCTCCAAGGCGTTGCAGTTCGCGCACGCCGCCGATTTGCACGACGAGGAATTCGATGCCCTCCGCCGCATCCTGGCGTCGAAGTACCTCTGCAATTTCTCGCTGTTTCGCTCGGTTCCCGACTCATGGGCGATCGGCCAACTCTTTCCGATCATGCCGATTCACAAGCTCGACGAAACGCCAACCGACTTCGCCACGCTGGTCGATATGACCTGCGATAGCGACGGCTGCATCAAGAAGTTCGTCGATCTGAAAGATGTGAAACAGGTGCTCGAACTGCACGACTTCAACGATCGCAAACCCGGCGAGCCGTACTACCTGGCGATCTTTCTGGTCGGTGCGTACCAAGAAGTGATGGGGAGTTTCCACAACCTCTTCGGCCTGCCAAACGAGGCTCAAGTCGTGATTGATGCTGATGGTCGCTATCACATCACGAAGCTCGTTCCCGCGAGCAAGATCTCCGACATGCTCGCGTTTGCCCGTTACGACAAACAGCAATGTGCCGAAAGTTTTCGTGGCCTGATCGGTGTCCAAATGAAAGCCGGCAAACTCGACCAATCAATGGCCGAGGAAGCGATCCGCCAGTTCGAAGCGGGAGTGAGTGGTTCAACGTATTTGGAGTAACGCCGCTTCCAAGCAACCTCACCGAGCTGGACTTGGTGGCTCGCGGGCTTCTGCACTACGACGAGTGTGTGATGGAGTGAAGAACCTCATAGTACAGAAGCCCGATACCACCGAGACAAGCTCGGTGGGACCATGACACCGAATGACAGAAGCCCGGCTTTTCTCCAAAGCCGGGCTTCTTCATTGGCGTCTGACAGTTCACCCAGTGTGTGAACTGGGCCTGCAAGCGACTACTTCTTGGGCAGTTCGCG
>JANNDA010000245.1:0-3407 GCA_031387195.1 Planctomyces sp.
GCACGCGCGTTTGGAAACGCGCGTGCCTGCGGCGTGCGGTTAAACGATCGTCCGAAACATCTCACTTTGAGCCGCGCGGGGTATAAGTAACCCGAAGCGTCAGCAACGGTGGCCAGCCACGGGCACCAGTGGGTAACTTTCCGCGACGAATTGCCCGACGCTAGCGCGTTCGGCTCACGTCATCTCCGGAGAATCTCAGTATGACTCGCCGCATTTTGGTTGCCGTTGTTTCACTCGTATTGTTGGCTCACGTCGGAACTCTGTTGGCCGCCGATGATCTTTTGAAACGAATCCCTGCCGGGGCCAATGCGCTGATGGTGATTGATGTCACGGCGTTGGAATCGCCGCCGATGGCTCAGACGCAGGGCTGGCAGAAGAAGCACGAAGCCGCGTTTGTCGAGCGGCCGTTGATGCTGCCTCCTGAAGCGAGTCGGCTCGTAGTGGCCTCACAATTGAACTTCGCCGGCGAACTCAACGTCGATTGGGAACTCGCGGTAATGAATCTGACCGAGTCGCTCTCCATGCGTTCGATCGCGCGGGCGGAAGGGGGCTACCTCGACAAGATCGGTGGAGTCGAGTGTGCTTGGACGCCGAGCGACGCTTACTTCGTCGCGCTGGAAGCGAAGCAATTGGGAGTCGTCTTCCCAGCGAATCGGCAATTCGTTTCGCGCTGGGTTCGAGATGGCGCGGGGATCATGTCTTCGGGATATCTCGCGTTCGCCGACAAGCAAGTCGATCGGACGAATCAAATCGTGTTGGCCCTCGATCTGAAAGACGTGCCGCAGCCGCATCGCTTGCGTGAGCGATTGCAGGCGTCACCGGCTCTGAAGACGTTAGCCACCAAGCTGGAGTCGATCGAAAAGTTGATTGCCGGTGTGCAAGGACTGACGCTGCGCATTGCGGTGGGTCAGTCGGCTAAGGGGACGCTGCGAGTCGATTTCAGCGACAGCCCGCAAGTGCTCGGCACGCAGGCCAAGCCACTGGTGCTGGAAGCGCTCGATGCCTTCGGAGCCAAACTGCCGGGACTCGATCAATGGACGGCCAAGACCGAATCCAAGTCCATCGTCTTGGAAGGAACGCTCTCGACCGACGCGCTTCGCCGAGTCTTCAGCTTGCTGGAAATTCCCTCGGTCAAATTCAGCACGCTCAAGGGGGAGATCCCCGACACGCCCAGCACGTCGTCGCCATCTGCGGCATCGAAGGCTTCGGCGTCGATCGCGTACTTCAAGTCGATCGCGGTATTGATCGAAGACCTCCGCAAAACGCTCGGCGACACGCGCGACAATCACGCCGTCTGGATGGAACGCTACGGCCGCAAAGTGGACGCGCTGCCGATCCTCAACGTCGATGACGACCTGTTGGCGTGGGGTGCCCGCATCGGCGAGACCTTCCGCACGATGGCACTCGCCGAACGAGCCAGCGGCATCAAGTCCGGCGTGCGAAAGTCGAGCGTTTACGGCAACTATCAATACAACTACGACCAGAACGGCTACGGCACAGCCCGCTCGACACCCAGCGTGAAGTCTCAAATCGACACTGAAGAAAAGGCTCAAGCCAAAGCGGTGCGGTTCAATAGCTGGAAAGAAATCGAAGACGCCACAGCGGCGATTCGCAAAGAGATGACCAAGAAGTTTCAAACGGAATTTTGATGACCGATTCGTGGCCATTCTCGCGGCCGAGGATGACAATTATCACGAGCCACTCACGAACCTAAAACAAGCGATGCCTTCGAACCCCACCGAGCTTGCCTCGGTGGAATCGGGCTTTTGCACTACGAAAACCATCACTTGAAATCATGTTTTCCGTAGTGCAAGGCCCGCGAGCCACCGAGACAAGCTCGGTGGGGTCGCTTTGGAAAATACACGCCATGATTCGCCGCCAAGTTGTCCGTCGTCTGTTCTGTCTATTGTTGGCGGTTGTGTTGACCGTCCAAGTCCGCTCGTCGTATGCCGCCGATGCGGTCGATGAGTTACTGTCGCGCGTCCCTGTCGCAGCCAATGCGGTGGCGTTGGTCGATGTCGAGGGTTTGTTCAAGAGCAAGCTCGGCGTGAAGCAAAGTTGGAGTCGGCGGTACTACACCGACTACGCCAGTGGTTTGGTGGCGTTTCCGCCGACGGTTCAAACCGCAGTGCTTGCCGCGAAGATCGACGCCGATTCGATCAGTGCCGAATGGGAGCTGGGCCTCGTGCGACTGAAGCAACCGTTCGCCATGAAGAAGCTGGCCGAAAAAGAAGCGGCGTCGCTCGAAAAGTTGGAGGGGCATTCGTTCGTCGCCAGTGAGCGGCGGGCTTGCTTCATCGAACTGCGGCCACAAACGCTCGCGGTCACAAATCATCAGAATAGGCAGGATGTGGCGCGTTGGCTGCGAGTCACTCACGATCGACCGCAGCCGGCGATGTCGGACTATCTGCAAGAGGCTCTGACCGGAGCGAGTGCGAAGGGGCAGTATCGGTTGGCTCTCGATCTTCAGGACGTCCTGCATCTCGACGACGTGAAGCTCCGTTTGCAGAACTCGCCAAGCTGATCACCGGCGTGCGCGGCTTGCAGATTCATGTGGAAGTGGACGAGACAATCGAAGGCTCGGTGCAGTTGGATTTCTCCAGTGAGACGACCCCGTTCGCTCGCGTGTTGCCAAAGTTGGCTCTCGCGGCGTTCGAGAAGAACGGCGTCGCGATTGACGAACTGCCGGACGCGAAGGTGCGACTCAGTGAAAAGTCGTTGACCTTTGAAAGCACGCTGTCAGAGATCAGCTTGCGTCGAATTATCTCGTTCATTCAACCGTCGGTGGGGCATCTCGATGACGGTTCGCACGTCGCCGAGTCGTCTCCCAAATCGGTGGAGCAAGCGGCGTCGATTCGTTTTTTTGCCGCTGTTCAAACTCAGCTTGCTGACTTGGAGAAACAGGCTCGCAAGGCCAAGGATTACACCTCGTCGGCGCACTGGTTCGAGACTGCCGCCAAGAAAATCAGTCAGCTTCCCAGCCGCGACGTCGATCCCGAGCTGCTGAATTGCTCCGCCAACGTCAGCACAAAGCTGCGAGCCATCGCCCGCTCGTTGCGCGGAGTGCCGCTGGATGTGAGTGCTCTGCAATTCGAGAAGAAGCAAGAAGCCTACGTCTATCCGAACAACTACTACGTCAGCACGCCGTGGACGAATTACACCGTCAGCTACGGCGCGGGTTACGCCTACGCTCAGAACCGCGTCGAGTACCGCAACAACTTCACCGAGATCGAAGCCAAACAAGCCAAGGTGATCGCCGACGCCGAGAAAGATCGTCAAAAGATCTGGGACATGGTTATCGACGAAACCTCAGTCATCCGCTCCCGTCTGTCTCGCAAATTCGAGACTGAGTTTTAAGAGTTTTGATCCACCAAACATCTGTCACGAGAAGCGTCCGCCCTCGCTGA
>JANNDA010000480.1:0-4616 GCA_031387195.1 Planctomyces sp.
GCTCGGAACAGACGCGACGGCGCTCGGGCAGATCTTCTACTACACGTTGCAAGCGGACGGAGCCGACCTCGCACAACTGCGGTCGTTGCAGGACTGGTACATCCGGTATCAGCTTCAATCGGTCGAGGGAGTGACTGAGGTCTCGACGCTCGGCGGCTTCGTGCGCGAATACCAGATCGACGTCATCCCCGAAAAGCTGCGAGCACACCGCGTCACCTTGCCCGACGTTTACGAAGCCGTCCGCCGCAGCAACATCGACGTCGGAGCCAAGGTCGTCGAGAGCAATCGCTTCGAGTTCTTCATTCGCGGCAAGGGCTTCATCCGCAGCGTGCAGGACATCGAGAACGTCGTCATCCGCCAGGAAGGGGGCACGCCGATCTACGTCAAGAACGTGGCCACGGTGCAGCTTGGCCCCGAGTTTCGCCGCGGCACGCTCGACAACGCCGGCCGCGAGGCAACCGGAGCCGTCGTGCTGATGCGGTTCGGCGAAAACCCGCTGGCGGTCATCAACCGCGTCAAGCAGAAGATCGCCGAGATCGAACCGGGCCTGCGGATCACACTGCCGTCGGGCAAGGCCGTGCCGGTGAAGATCGTCCCGTATTACGACCGCACGGACATCATCTACGAGACGATGGCCACGCTGAAGGCGAACCTCATCGAAGAGTCGATCGTCGTCGGCCTGATCGTCATCCTGTTCCTGCTGCACCTGCGGAGTTCACTGGCCGTGCTGCCGACGTTGCCGCTGGCACTCGCGATGAGCTTCGGCGCGATGTACTGGCTGGGCGTGGACAGCAACATCATGTCGCTGGCCGGACTGGCGATCGCCATCGGCGACGTCAGCGACATGGGCATCATCATGACCGAGAACATCTATCGGCGGCTGACCGAGACACGGGCCAACGGCAACTCGATCAGCCGCGGGGCGCTAGCCCCCGGTTCGGACGTGCGATCCGAGCCAGAACCGCGATCCGAGCCAGAACCGGACGCTAGCGCGTTCCGGCTGATCCCTGATCGCCACCTTGCGACTGTGCATGACGCCTCGACCGAAGTTGGCGGAGCCATCGTCACGGCCGTCTTCAACACGGTCGTGTCGTTCATTCCCGTGTTCGCGTTGACTGGGCCGGAAGGAAAAATGTTTCGGCCCTTGGCGTACACGAAAACATTCGCGATCGCCGCGTCCGTGATCCTCGCCATCACCGTTGTCCCCGTGCTGTGCTATTACCTGCTTAAGCCGGTGACGTGGTCACGTCGGCGTTCGCTGTTGCTCGGAGTCCTGGCTGGCGTGGCTGCGATGATTGCGTTGCGGTTGGCGCTCGTGTGGGGTCTCGATCTCGGCACAACCTGGAGCGGCTGGCCGACGGCGCTGGGAGTCGGCTTCCTCGTCGGCGCGTTGGTCTACCGTATGGGGCGCGAAAAGCTCATCCCGTTGGAAGAGAACCGCGTCTCGCAAGCCATCTTCAAGGTCTATCGTCCGACACTGCGCTGGGTGCTGACAAACAAGGGAACATTTCTGACGATCCCGATGTGCTTGATTGCGTTGGGAGGCACCGTGTGGCTGGGCTTTGACGTCGTCGGTACTCCGATCTCGGCAACATTTCGAGTCGCCGGCATCGACATCACGAAGACCAGCGGTTGGCAGCGTCTCGAACAGACCTTCCCCGGCATCGGCCGTGAGTTCATGCCGCCGCTGGACGAAGGCTCGCTCCTCTACATGCCGTCGATCTTGCCTTCGGCCTCGCTGACCATCGCGGAAGAGGTCATCAAGCAGCAAGACCTCGCCATCCGCACGGTCCCGGAAGTCCGCGACGTCGTCGGCAAGGTCGGCCGCGCCGAGTCATCGCTGGACCCCGCACCGATCAGCATGATCGAGACCATCGTCACGCTGATCCCGGAAGACGACTGGCGCACGCTGCCGCAACCGCGCTGGCACAGCGACCGAGCGTGGCTCAATTGGTGCCGCCCCGCGCTGCGTTACGTCTGGCCGGAAGAGCGGCGCATCACCAAGGCCGAAATCCTCGAAGAACTGAACCAGAAAGCGGCGATCCCCGGCGTGCTGCCGACGTGGTTGCAGCCGATCCAGACGCGACTGGTCATGCTGCAAACCGGTTTCCGCGCGATGATGGGCGTCAAGGTTTACGGCTCGGACCTGAAAGAGATCGAACGAGTTTGCCTGCAAATGGAGCAGCTTCTCAAGAAGGTGCCCGGTGCGGTGGACGTCGTCGCCGACCGGCTCGTCGGCAAGCCGTACCTGGAATACGAAATCGACCGGGAAGCCGCCGCACGGTACGGAGTCAGCATCCGCGACATTCAAGACGTCATCGAAATTGCAATCGGCGGCGAACGGCTGACGACCACCGTCGAAGGCCGCGAACGCTATCCCATCCGCGTCCGCTACCCGCGCGAGCTGCGCGAACGCTTCGACGATTTGGAACACATCCTCGTTCCGACATCGACCGGTGCTCACATTCCGATCGCGCAAGTCGCCAAGCTCACGTTCAGCATCGGCCCGCAAGAAATCAAAAGCGAAAACGGTTTGCTCGTGGGTTACGTCACGCTCAACACGCGCGATCGCGACGAGATCAGCGTCGTCGAAGATGCCGAGCGCCTGCTGCAATCCGAACGCAAACAGAGCGACGAACTCGTGGCCGCCGGTAAACACGCCGAAGCCACCCTGATCGTGCCGCCCGGCTACTATTGGACGTGGTCCGGCCAATTCGAAAACCAACGCCGCGCGATGGAACGGCTGTCGCTGCTCGTGCCGCTGGTGCTGCTGGCGAGGGTCTTCTCGCTGTACTTCAGCTTCGGGAAATGGTGGCTGGTGTTTCTGGTCTTCATCGACATCGTGGTCTCAGTCTCCGGCGGCTTCATCGGTCTCTTTTTCTTCGGCGCAAACCTGAGCGTCGCCGTGTGGGTGGGCTTCATCGCTCTGATCGGAGTCTCCGATGACGACAGCGTGGTGATGCTGACCTACCTGGAAGACCTCTTCCGCGAGAAACCACCGCAGACCGTCGATGACGTCCGCAACCTCGTCGTCGAAGCCGGCCTGAAACGCATCCGCCCCTGCCTGATGACGTCCGTCACGACAATCCTCGGCCTGGCCCCGATCTTTCTCCATCCCGGCCGCGGCTCCGATGTGATGCAACCAATGGCCATCCCCAGCGTCGGCGGCATGTCCGTCGCCCTCATCACCCTGTTCGTGATCCCGTGTTGCTACTGCCTCGTCAAAGAGTGGCAATGGAAGCTCGGCAAGCCGGCTCAGACAGACGTCGCCACCGAACAAGTCCAGGACTGACCTCTCTCGGCCTCACGGGCATCGCGGTTCTGTCACCGCTCACGACTTCTTGTTTATCAACGTCACGACCTCGGCGGTGGTGTCGGCCAGCAGGCGTTCGATCGGAGACACTTGCCACCAGCGCCAGAACTTTCGTTGAAGGCGTGTCGCCGTGCCCTGAGCTTTCCGCACGAGCGGTCGGACGGCGCGGGCCAAGCGATGTGGCGATCGTTTTCGCAGACGATTTACACCCACGATTTGATCGTGAATCGCTCCCAACCGGTCTTGGAGTGAATGCAGATGCTCGTTGAGTTCCGCGAATTCGACATCCGGCCAAATCTCGGTTACGAGTTCGCTGGCGTAGCGCAAACGCTTGCCGGCAATCCGCAGGCGATGCAGAGCCGCAGCCTCATCGCGCTCGGCGGGTAGCGACTTCACGAAGCGAGACACCTCATCAAACAACCGCTGTCCAAGCACCTGAGCCATCTGGCCCTGGCGTTCACAGACTTGCAATTGTTCGACCACTTTCTGAGATCGCCGCTCGAAACGGTGATTTTCGCTCAACCGTTGAGCAAGCTCCACGATCCGTGGTTGCACTTCTTTGCGGTGAGCGCGGATGGCCCGGCAGAGGGACTTGCTGGAGGGTGTGCCGCAGCGCTGGACCCACTGGCACAGGACATCGTCATCGCGAGCCTCATTGCAGGCGCGGCGAAGTGTTTTCAGCCGTTGCTTCAGCCAGCGCCAGGCTCGCAAATCTGCCGCATCTTGGCAGAGCCGCAAAGCCGCTTCGGCGTGGCGGCAGGCGATGCGCAGCTCATGCAATGACTTCACCGACAGATCACCGTTGGCCGCCTCGCGCAGTCGGCTCGCTGCGTTCTGCAAAACGCGACTGACCGCAGCGCTGGCATTCGCGTGGGTGCGGGTTCGAGACCGGCGATCTTGGCGCGAAGTCATCGTCATGATTCACCTGCCTTCGACGACATATTACTCCTCCGCCCCTCCAGTGTGTCATCCGAACCCCGACCGTGAGGGAGTGGTTCGTTCGCGACATCCCACTCCCTGACGCAACGCCGTTAAGGATTTTCCGCCGAGAGAAATACAAGCCCGAAGCGCCAGCGAGTGCGCGCGAGTGACGCTGCAGAATGCACTCGCTGGCGCTTCGGGCTTGTATTTCTCTCGGCGGCTACGCCGCCCCAGAGTCCTTAACAGCGTTGTCCCTGATGGTCGGGGCTTGGAATCGACTGTGAATTATTCGGGCGAGTTTGCGGGACTGAGACGATGGGCCATGAGCAGATGCAATTGCGTGACGTTCAGAAGTTGCTCGGCCGACGTGAAGCGGGTGAGC
>JANNDA010000276.1:0-4482 GCA_031387195.1 Planctomyces sp.
GTTGATCATCGAGATGCACCCTGAACCCAAGAAGGCGGTCAGTGACGGCGCTCAATCGCTCACGCCAGAAGCGTTCGCCGACACAATGGCCCGCTGTCGGCTTGTGGCTACGGCTGTTGGGAAAACGATTGGCTAAAAACAAAGGAATCTTTGTTCCTCGCGCAGCCATGAATGAAACTACTCATGCCGGACGCGGCGTGCCGGACGCGGCGTGCCGCGATGTACCCCGACGCGTCAGCGCGGGCGAATCGTGACGACGCCCTCGCTGACGCTTCGGGTTACATTCGGACCATGAATAATCCCGACTAATCAACCGGAGTCGCTTTCTTGGCGCTCGTCTTCGCTGGAGCTTTTCCCGCAGCAGGCGTGATCTCATTCGATGCTGTTGAACTGGCCACACCAACTGGGACCGCGATCGTTTGCAGGACTTCGTGCGATTCGTCGTTTTGCAGGAAGGCGACGATGTGGAATCGCTTCAGGTCGAGCGGCTTGGCGGGGAAGTCGATCCCTTCGCTCTCTTCATACTTCTTCAAGTAGTCTGTAAGCGAGTCCTTCAAATCAGACAGCGGAATCGATTCGCTGACGACGACTTTACCGTCGGTGATCGCCGTTCCTTCCGGGCCACCAATCATGCGTCGCACGATCATCTCGTGACTGCGGACGCCGTTGCGAGCTAGGAAATGAACTTCGTCCTCGGCGATCACAATTCGCAAGCGGAGATCTTTGAGGTCGTCTTCTTTGACCTGATCCAGTCCTTGCACATCCGACTTCAAAATCAACTTGTCGCCATCAATCTTGGCGACCAAGCGAACTTTGACATCAGCCTTCTTGGCCAGTTGTAAATCGACCAATTTCGTCAGGCCTTTGTAGATCTCCGGTGAGTTCGGCAAGTACCCGCCGACACCGTTGATCGGCGCTCCGTTGAGATAGACCGCCGGAGTTCCCTGACCACGGTAGTAGCTTGAAAATCGCTCCTCACCGTCCGCATTGGTCATCGGATCTGGGCCAGGAATGTGTTGGTGGTAGCGGATCACAATCACCTGCGACTTGGGATAACTGACTTCCAAACCGCTGGTAGCCACATCGGCACCCACGCAAGGGGGGCAGGACGAACCGGTGAAGAGTTCGCACAACACCACTCGGTTGGTTGGTGCCGGATCGGATGACGCGGGAGCCGCGAAGCTCACCAGACGCTTGCGATAGATCGAATCTTTGTATTCGTCGAGTCCCTCGCCATCGGCGTTCTTCTTCGTCCACAGTTTGGTCAGCAACTCACTGGGTAGCGGCCGTTTGGTCGCACCTTTCTTCTGACCCCAGCTTTGTTGCAAAAAAGTTTCCAACATCGGGAGGCTGGCGATTTCGGCATACAGCTCCATCGCCGCGTCAGTTTGTTTCGCGTTCTCGTGGTACTGAGCCAAGCCGTACAGCAAGCCCGGATCGAATGGGCTTTTTTGACGCAGTTTACTCAGTAAATCGAACGCACTCTTGGCGACCTCTTCGTCATCCGATTCGATGTTCGTCAGCGCCTGAGCCGTTTGAATGCTTTCGCGAGCATTCTTCAGTTGATCCTTCAAGTCTTTGAGAGACTCATCGGTGATCAACTTGTCGGTCGCCGAAAGGTACTTCAGCGAGAACTCCGGATCGTATTTTGTTTGCGCGAGCACCATCGCGACATTCCCTTTGGCCGTCTGCTGCAAGCGCGCGCCCCAAGGCCCCATCGCCGAGTGGTAGTCACTGATCATCCCCTCGACGGCATCTGTCTCTCCGCCCGTCATGGCGGTAATCATGATCAGCGATTCCCAGGCCATCATTCCCAGCGGGCTATCCGGTCGGTCAGCCACAAACTTCTTCAGTCCCTTTTGAGCGATCTTAGGATCTTGTGCGGCAAACGCCTGTCCGAGCAACCGAGCATCCGCTGGCTCAGGATCAACTTTGAAACCTTCGAGCGACTCCTCTTTGGTCGGAATCAAGCGGGCTGGCAAACAGTTACCGTACAAAGCGTTGCCCAACACAACGCCATTCTTCAACTTGCCCCGGAAATCGAGCGTCGTGTCACCGACGTCAAACTCCAGGTGAATCTGTTGCGTCGCTACCTCGAACTTTTTCAGCGTTGCCGGAGGGAGTACCGCCGACTGCGAATTCCATTCGGCCTTCAGCGCCGTATCAGCGTCGTCACCTTTGGCCGCTGAGACCTCGACGATGCCCGTGTGGAAGTCCGCGAAGCCGTTTTCGCTGGGGCGGGTCAGGATCAGAATCCATTTGCCAGCTAGTGAAGTTCTCGCCGGACCTTTATCGACGGGCGAAGTCTCGTTTGCAGCGGCATCCTTAAACGGATCGTCCGAGTCAGACGTCAAACGTGGCGGCTTGCTTCCCTTCCCTTTATCCGAAACGTGCGCTGAACCAGACTCATCGTCCGGACCTGGCGGCAGCAGGTTCGCATCGGAACCACCGGCTTTTGCCATGCTGTTGGCAGCTCCGTCATCTGACTTACCGGTTGCCGGTGTGTCTGTTGGTTTGGAACAAGCCAAACTCCAGCACACCAAGACGATCCACAAACTGTTCCACCATCCTCGGGACATGCTTGGACCTCAATCAAAGCGAAAAGGTGCTGTCGGAGCTGACGACGTCCCGTCGTCTGTGACTGTTCAATCTAAAAAGGCTCCGCAAACTGGGCCGGATTGTAGCGGTTTCAAGATTTGCGAGAAGCTCGGTTCTGGCGGCGAAAATGTAGCCCTCACCGCTCCACATGCGGCTTCGCCGCGCTAGAAGTAACCCGAAGCGTTAGCGAGGGAGGACGCTTCACAAAGCACCGAATTCAGAGTCTCTTGGAACGCCCGCCCTCGCTGACGCTTCGGGTTACTTTTGCGGCCTCACCGCGTTACTTCTTCGCGGTCGCTTTCTCCCAGTTCGCAACCATTCCGCTCCGCAGCGCGAGGTTCGCCATGTGAGCGGCCGACGCTGAACTGACCCCCGCTTCGGCTGGAGCGGTCGGCTTCTTGCGACTGCGAATGCACTCGATCCAGTTGGCGAGGTGCAGCGTTTCGCCTTCGGGCACGTTGTAGAAGTCCGCTCCGCGCGGGCCTTCGCCGAGGATCAGTTCGCTGGGCTTGAGCTTCTTGTTGCGGTCGGGATGAATCTCGTAGCGGCCGCGATCAATGTAGAGCGTCCCTTCGGTCCCCATGAATTCGACCATCGCACCGTTGCGAGCGTTGCTGAAAGTTCCTTCAAAGTACGCCTGCACGACTCGCTCGGCAGTCGGCTGATAGCGCAGCACGGTTTGCACGGTGTCGGGAGTCTCCCACAGATCTTTCGCCATGAAAAAATCACCGACGCTGATCGCGGTCTGCGGATGATCGAGGTCCAAGATCCAATGCACCACATCGATCCAATGCACCATCAAATCCGTGAAGATGCCGCCACCGAATTCCCAAAACCAACGCCATTGTCTCATGCGATATTCATCGAATGGCTGATCCTTTGCGTTGCCCAGGAACATTTTCCAATCGACGCTTTTCGGATCGACGGAATCCTTGGGCCGGTTGGATCGGGCCGAATTGCGATTCCACGTGAGATGTACTTTGAGCACTTCGCCCAGTTGGCCGGACTTGATGATCTCGTTCGCCTTTTGAATGTGCGGCATGGATCGCTGCTGTGTCCCCACTTGGATGATGCGGCGATGCTTGTTCTGAGCCTCGACGACGGCGGTTCCTTCCGACAGATCGTGGGTCAGCGGCTTTTCGACATACACGTCTTTGCCCGCCGCGCACGCATCAATTGTCAGTGGCACATGCCAATGATCGGGCGAACCGATCAGCACCGCGTCGATGTCTTTGCGGTCGAGCAATGCTCGATAGTCCTTCGTGGAGAAGGCATTGGGCTCGGCTAGTTTCTTACCCGCTTCGAGTGCCGTGTCCCAAACATCACAGACCGCGACGATTTTCACACCGGGAATCGTTCGCAACGACTCCATCAATCGCCGACAGCGACCGCCTGTGCCGATGCAACCGACATTGATCGTCTCATTGGCCGCGAAGCCTTTCGCGGTCGCGGTGTAACCGGCGGTGAGAACCCCTGCGGCGGTGACTCCCAGCGTTTCCAAAAAACCACGGCGTTCAAATCGGTCGGACATGAGCGGATCCTTTTAATTCTCTGGTTGGCAATTTCAGATTTGAGATTTGAGATTTCAAATCTGAAATCTCAAATCTCCGTCACCGAGCGGCACAATACCGGCCGCTCCGATTTTTATCACCGGCGGGCTCCTTGACGGCACATCGAGTTCCCTCATAATGCCCGCTCACCTTCGCCAGGCGGGGAAGGCGACCTCTGACTGTGGTGGGGCCGTGTGAACCGGGTCAGATCCTAACCGAAGCAGCCATAAGCAATGTGCTCTCAGGTACGGAAGGAGGTCGCTTTCACCGCCTGGCTTTTTTTGTGCCCAAGCGTGGCATAGGCGGCTCGCCTGTGCGGTATCCCCAAGAAAGC